>CBIHQO010000065.1:0-14084 GCA_966211735.1 uncultured Schlesneria sp. | reverse complement strand
GGGCTTTTTCAGTGCTCACCAGGACGGGTCTGCTGTGAAGCATTCGCGATCCTGAAAAATGGAGAGTTCCGGTGAAATGTGAATTCGGTCATTTAACCGCACGGGCCACGTCCTGCGCGTGATGGAGAGCTGGATGAAGTTCTCCGATTCGGCTGGTGGAGAGCCGTTCCTGTTTTGCCCGCCCTCACGCGCAGGGCGTGGCCTACGCGGTTAAACGAAGAGAGGCTTCACCGCGTTGCCTGATGGGTCTGTGGGACGATGCCATTGCACTATTAGTGGAATCACGCTGCTGAACTCACGTCTCGATCTCAAGACGCCTGGCCGAGGAAGAGCGAATAAATCGCGAGCACGCGGGAACAGCCAGTTGACGGCCACCGGGTTCTTGGAAGAATTTTGATGACGCATCAAACCCGCTGACATGTCTCTTGAATGGAATGTCCACGCAGACCTTCATGGGGCATGCCAGCGAGCAAGCCAGTAGTGGACCCTCACCAGACTGGCGGAGCGCCCCGCGATACCTCGCGGGGCGTTTTTTTTGCTGCTCTCCACGCCTCAGCAAAAGCGCTATCGGTTCGAGAATCGAAGGGAGCCTCGCGGCCCAGATCACCGGACATCCAGAAGCGTGAGCCGATGTATAGAAATCGGATCGGATCCTGCCTCACGACAACGCCGTTGCACGTCACCAATCCTTCACTCCATCAGGTTGGATAACGGACCTCCACGCTCAATTTAAGAAACAGCTCGGCACACAACGAAACATCCCGGTCACCGTAAACGCCGACCGGGATGCTTCTATTGAAACTGGAGCTTCTATCACCAGGGTTTCAGTTTCCAGCCCAGGATGAAACCGACGCCCAGGCAAACGCAGGCGGCGACTTCGGGTTCCTGGCGAGCATACTTCCTGAGATAGGCGACAAAGTCATCCAGAGGCTGCTGGACGGCCCGCTCGCGCGAGGATGAAGGTCTGTCCTCAAATCGGCGGGCCGTGGAATGTGATCGACTCATGATTCTTCCTTTAACATCAAAGCTGCAGTCGCTGAGACGGGATCGGCCAACTCACCTCATAGAGCGCATCCCACCTGACGGCGGCATCCCGCGAGCAGAAACCCGCTAAGTCTAACCCATGCTTCAACGCGACACGGAAGTGCGACTCGCACTAGAACTTGAGATGCAGCGTGTCGCAGATCTGGCGACCAATGCGTTCAGCCATCGTGGCACTCGGGCGAGTCCGCGTCATCGACACAGCCTCACCGATCAATGCCCCAACGCCGATCCCCACACCGAATACGACAAGCATCGAAAGGGCCGGGTTTTCACGGACCATGCCCGATGCACATTCCTGAGCCTCTGTGGCGAACGCATTCATGTCACGTGACGTGGGTATACTGGCAATCATCATGCAGTCCTTATTCAGGAGTTGGGAACAACTGACTGGTCAGTGTCCGTTCGAGTTAGCGGTTGCGGAACGTCAGGGCCAGCAGCAGTCCGGTCAGCACTCCGGCACCGAAGCAGATGGCAACTGATTCGGCAGGGCGACTGCGAATGGTATCTTCCGCTTCAGAGTAACCTTGTCGAACGGAATCGTAGGCTTGCTGCGAGCGTTGTTCGACGGCCTCCATCGCCTGGCCGGCATAGTCGCGAGCCTGACTCGCGGCTCCCGTGGCATAGTTGCGAACCGTTTCTGCGGCTTGGTTGATACCTGCTGCGCCGCTGCTGGTCGCTTCTTCCAGGAAGCGTTCCACGTTGTTGCGGGCTTCGCCAGTCTTGGTCTGGATCATGCCGATCAATTGATCGACGTTACCATTGAAGACCTGAACGTCGTCGTTCGACAACTGTCCCCACTTCTTACGAATCTTCCCCTTGATATCGTTCCAATTTCCCGACAGTGTTTGCTGGTTGAGCATGATGCACTCCTTGGCGTTCGAATAGCGTCGAGAAAGTAGCTCTTGATCTCACGATCTTCAGCGACACATAACCTCTCGATCCCTCGAGTGACTGTGAAGGCAATCCCCGTGCCAATCGAAATGAGCAGCCTGCTTGGCTCGCCAGTTCGGACCAGATCTCCGACAGGAACATTCGACTTACGGGGACGTGATTTGGTCACATGGACGTCATCACAGCGAGCAGAAGTCGAGTCCAAGACGCCGCTTCCGCTCATCTCGAACGAATATTGAACCACGTCATCAGGATCTTTCGACATGAGTCAACATCGAGCGCGAACGAGACGATTGGAGAGACACCGGGGACTTAAATTGACCACATCGATCCTTGGGCTTCCGAACTCGTCTGGCACATAATTGAACGAGCCGGTGCGCTCGCAAACCACCAGAGACACTGATTGATATTCAACCGAAGTCAACTTCGGCCCTGGTCGCGACATCCTGACGCCTGACCTGAGGTTTGCCTGAATTCTGTGATCCGAGCGTGGAAACCGTCAACCTGAATTCGTTTATGCCCATCGTGCGAGACATTTCCCATAGTGTCGAGTTTTCATCTGTGTTTAAGGAATCCGAAGCAGCTTTCGGGGAACGCGTCACGAGATGTGACGGAGCTGCCTCGGCGAGATCTCAATTTCGTGGTTGAAGACCGTCCACGACGATTCACCAAACCGGGTGAGTTCCATGCTGACAAGAGATGGCGACGAAGGCGATTCTCGTATGAGGGTGGCAACGAACGCATGACGCGCAAGCACATTGTGATCTCGGGGACAGGCCGCGCCGGGACATCGTTTCTCGTGGAATTGCTGACTCATCTGGGACTGGAAACAGGGTATCAACCCAAGGACGTTGCCAAGCACAAGTGTCAAACTGCTCGAGCTGGCCTGGAACACGATATTCGTCGATCGGACGCTCCCTACATCGTGAAGAGCCCGTGGTTTTGTGACTATGCCGATGAAGTCCTGCAACGAGATGATATCTCGATTGAGCATGTTTTGATCCCAATGAGAGATCTGCGGGCGGCTGCTGAAAGTCGCCGATTCGTGACCACCACAGCATTGTCGACCATGACGGTGATCCAGCGGCTGCGTACCCACATCTTCAGCACCGCCGTCGCAGGAGGGATGTGGCACACCTCACAGCCAATTCAACAGGAAGTCGTGTTACTGGAACAGATTTACAAGTTGCTGCTTTCGCTCTCCGACACCGCGATTCCAGTCACATTGTTGCGCTATCCATTACTGGTCAGCGATGCGGGCTATCTGTTCCGCAAACTGCAGCCGATTCTCGGCCTCGTTCAGCAACCGGAATTTGAAGCTGTATTTCAGCGGATTGCCGACCCCAGCCTTGTCCATCGGTTCAACCAGAACGACTGCTAACACAACGAACCTGCGCAATGCTACCCGCTGGAATCATCAGGGATTGGTACCACGACTTCTCTGAACCTGCCAATCTGATTCGCGCGAAGACGTGAGATTCGCGGTCTGTTGTTCAGACTAAGAAATTGAACACAGACTTCCACCCGCCGTCAAAAAGACGTCTCTTCTTTCAAACACAGCCCCCCTGTTTGGCTGCCTCGGCGAACGCCAATTCCGAATGGTTTCAGATTAGCCAAATTGTGCGATGTCCTACCACTTTTCGGGAAAAGTCATCGCCGCAAGTGGAGTTACATCGACAGATTTTCATTCGGCACAGCGGTTGCGTTCGCCGGGGCAGGCTGATTCTTTTCGTTGGGCAGGAGACCCAAAAACCAGTGGGAGAGGGCAACCATGAATCCCAGTAATCAGAAACAAACAACTTCTAATAACGTGTCGACCCACAATCCGTCACCCGATAGCGAGATGGAACGCGATGGTCGCACACCTGACGGCGAATACGACTTTCCCGTGGTTGGCATTGGAGCCTCGGCTGGCGGGTTGGAGTCTTTGGAGAAGCTCTTCGCGCGAGTTCCTCGCGATAGCGGCATGGCTTATGTCGTCGTCCAGCATCTTTCGCCCGATTTCCGCAGCGTGATGGACGAACTGCTGGCTCGGCAAACGGATATTCCAATTCGCCAAGCGGAGGAAGGATTGGAGATTGTCCCGAACACGATCTTCTTGATTCCTCCAAAGAAGGAGGCGATTTTGTCGGGGCGTCAGTTTCGACTGCGCGATAAAGAGCCGCGCGAGGCACTGACTCTTCCCATCGATCACTTCTTTCGCTCGCTCGCTCAGGAAGCGGGGTCGCGCGCCATTGCCGTGGTCCTCTCGGGAAGTGGCAGCGATGGATCGCGCGGGATTCGCGATGTGCGACAAGCGGGTGGCCTGGTCGTCTGCGAGACGGAAGAATCCGCGAAGTTTGACGGCATGCCGATGGCCGCTCAAGAATCCGGTGTTGTCGATCTGGTCCTGCGCCCCGAGATGATTCCCGAAGCCCTCATTCGCCACGCGAAGAGCGACCCGTCGGGATCAATAGAACAGGTTCACGAGGAAGATCTGTTTGCAGACGGCATCGATCTCGTCTTCAAGCTGTTGCACGCCGAATATGGTATCGATTTTTCTTACTACAAATCCAGCACCGTCGGCCGTCGTATCCAGCGGCGACTGTCGATGCGGCAGTCGGCTGATGTCGAAGAATACGCCAGTCGCCTCAGCGATGATCCTGCCGAATTGAATGCGCTCTATCACGACTTGTTGATCGGGGTCACGCATTTCTTTCGCGATCCGGCCGCCTTCGAACTGCTGGAAGAGAAGATCATTCCCGAGTTGGTCGGACGAGCCAGCGAAGATGAAGAAGTTCGCATCTGGGTTGCGGGCTGTGCGACGGGAGAAGAAGCGTATTCGATCGCGATCCTGCTTCATGAGTGCTTCACCAAGCTGGGTCGCCCGCCCGCATTCAAACTGTTCGCGACAGACGTGCATAACAGGTCACTGGACCTGGCCAGCACAGGCGAATACGGAGCCGACTCGGTTGCTGGTGTGTCTGAAGAGCGGATGCAGCGCTACTTCGAACCGAACGGCGAAAACTACGTCGTGGTCCCGGAACTGCGCAAGCTGATCGTCTTCGCCCCGCACAATCTGCTGAAGGATGCCCCCTTCACCAAACTCGACATGATTACATGCCGCAATCTCCTGATCTACTTTCAGCCGTTGGCTCAGAAGAAGGCGTTGTCGCTGTTTCAATTCGGCTTAAAAACCGGGGGAGTCCTCTTCCTCGGCCCCAGTGAATCGCCGGGCGAATTGCTGGATGAGTTCGACCCGCTCGACAGCCATTGGAAGATGTATCGCAAACGTCGCGATACCCGTCTTCCTGCCAACCTGCGGATGCCATTGCCACTGAACAGGTTCTCCCCGCCTCGACCGGACGGCCGGTCTTTCGCCAGCGCGCCGGCCAATCGCGGCGGTGTCGATGCCGTCTTGTTGCGAACCTACGACTGGATCCTGGCCAAGCATATGCCGCCCGCGATCCTGATCGATGATCACAACCAGATTCTGCATATCTTCGGATCTGCGGATTCATTCTTGCGCCTTAAAGCGGGGCGCCCCAGTTCCGATGCATTGGAACTATTCGAAGGGGGACTACGTATGGCCGTGATGGGTGCCATGCAGCGGATCAAGAAAGAAGGAGGGCCCATCTATTACGAGGGGGTGCAAACCGATTCCAGCAAGTCATCGCCAATGTATCGAGTCGGCCTGGAGGCGATCGAGAATCCGAAAGCAACGCGAGCTCAGTACCTGATCACGATCGCTCCAACACAACCGCCACCAGTTTCGCCCGCCCAAAGCGATACTCCTGTCGATGTTCATACGTTATCGCGGGATCGAATCGATGCACTCGAAAGCGATCTGCGGTTCGCTCAAGAAAATCTGCAGGCGACTGTCGAAGAGTTGGAAACGGCGAATGAAGAGCTACAGGCCGCTAACGAAGAATTGATCGCTTCCAACGAAGAACTGCAAAGCACCAACGAAGAGTTGCATTCGGTCAACGAAGAACTCTACACGGTGAACGCCGAGTATCAGAAGAAGATCTACGAACTGACCGAGTTGTCGGCCGATATGGAAAACCTGATGGAATGCACCGATGTCGCCACGGTGTTCCTGGATAAAGAGCTACGGATTCGCAAGTTCACGCCTCAGATCGTCCCCATTTTCAAATTACTGCCTCAGGACATCGGGCGCTGCATCGACAACTTCGCTCATTATCTGAATCGCGATGATCTGATCCCGGCGATTCAACGCGTACTCGATTCAGGAATCCGGCTGGAAGAAGAGATCCAAACGATTCAGGGACGCTGGCTCTATCTGCGAGCACTCCCGTATCGGTCGGAGAAGACAGTGAAAGGGGTCGCGCTGACGTTGATCGATGTCGATACTCTGAAACGAGCTGAGCGATCGCTGGCCGAAGCGGTCAAAGATCGCGAAGGCTTTCTGGCGGTGCTCTCGCACGAACTGCGCAATCCTGTGAACGCCGTCCTCAGCGCATCGCATCTGCTGGAAAACCATCCCGATGCTGTCGCACAGGACCAGGCCACTGCTGTGATTCAACGCCAGTCGAAACACATTGCCCGCCTGCTGGAAGATCTGCTCGATGTCTCGCGGATGACGCAGAACAAGCTGGAACTGCGTATGAATTCCTTCGACCTGCGAAAGGCCATTGACGCAGCAATTGAAACAGCAAACCCCGCAATCACTCAGCACGGACAACTCTTGAAGGCCGATCTTCCGTCCGAACCGATGTGGGTCTACGGCGACGAGCATCGACTGAGCCAGGTCTTCGTCAACCTGATGGTGAACGCGGCGAAGTACTCACCGACGGGTGGTACCGTGCGACTGGTCGTCAAACCTGAAAAATCGGAGGTGCTGATCCAGGTGATCGACAACGGCAACGGGATTCCTGCGGATTGTCTGGAATCGATCTTTAATCCGTTCAACCAATCATCGCGCACACGCCGCAATCGCGACGGCGGAATGGGTGTAGGACTATCGCTGGCGAAATCGATCGTCGAACGTCACTTCGGCAGGATCAAAGCTCATAGCGACGGGGAAGGGAGGGGGAGTGAGTTCTCTGTTAAGCTGCCGTTGATCTCGCCCCCGGTTGACGGCCACTCGCATTCCAAGGCGGCACCAGAGAGCCGGCCAAAACAAAACAGCCAGAGAAAGTGCGGACCGGTTCACATGGTCGTGATCGTGGAAGATCAATCGGACAATCGTGAGATGCTGCGAAAGATCTTGAGCGTCAAAGGTTATGAAGTGAAAGTGGCGAAAGACGGCGAAGAAGGGATCGAATTGATCGTGAACGAGCGTCCTCAAGCGGCCATCGTTGACCTGGGCCTCCCGACGGTAAACGGTTACGGAGTCGCCAAGAATGTTCGCGCACGGCTCGGCGACCAGATCTTGATGATCGCGCTGACCGGACATGGCAGTCCCGAAGACATCGAGGCCGCAATGGAGGCCGGATTCGATGACCACATGGTCAAGCCGCTCGATCTGGAACGACTGCATACCTTGTTGCAAGCACAAACTTGAGCGTTCAAATCGGAGGCATCGGCACGAACGGCGTCGGGGTTGTCGCGGGCAGTGGAGTCGGTTGAGGTGCCGGAGGAAGATCGCCCGGTTGTGAACTAACGACCTGGCGCAGATCCCAGCCTTCGGGCCCATTCCCAAATCGATAGGATCCCGGCTTCAGTGTGTAGGCGACCGCTGTAGAACCTTGGCCGTTGCGCTGGAACTCCAGCTTCCATGTCCGATCATCGCGAAAGACTTGCGAGTATCCCGGTTGAATTGTGTAAGGAGTTCCGTTCAGAGAATACTGCAACCCCCCGCTTGCGGTCTTAGGGCACACGAGTTTGATCTCTTCGCCCGTGTGAATCAGCGTCGGGGTGGTCGGCATCACAACCGTTTGCGATTGGATGATGGTTTGCGGGGCCTGCTGCACCATATTCACTGCGGGCGGCATCCCGTAACCGGCATAGCCGTTTCCGGGATATCCATATCCGCCGTAGCCGTATCCACCATACTGGTAGGGCCCGAATCCGGCTCCATAGCCATAATAGCCAGGATTCCAATAGCCGCCACGAACACCAGGAAAGATGGTGCTGTAGGGCATCGGGTAGTAACCACCGATCGAATGCGGGGGGGCAAATCCTCCCATCCCACTTCCACCGAAGCCGCCGCCATAGTACTGAGCTTCTGCGGCAGAGACATTCAGCGCAATCACAGCCAGTGCCAGTACTGCCAGCCGCAAGCCATTCATCATCTGTTCCTGAGCAAGCTAATTCTAATGAGATCGTGAACGTACTGATTCTCGTCCATTTCCCGATCCAAAGTCAAACTGCGAATTTTCACGCGAGAACTGCTAGATCGCTTCCAGCCGTACCGCTGTCCCATAGGCCAGCACTTCAGTCACGGAATCGGAGAATTCCGTGGCATCGTATCGAACAGCAATGACGGCGTCGGCATCCAATTCATCAGCATGAATTACCATTCGCTGATAGGCATCTTCGCGCGCTTGCTCACACACAGCCGCATACGTTTCATTGTTGCCACCGACAATCCGCTGCAAGCCACCGACGATCCCCTGCGCTATACTCGGCGACCGCACCACAATGCCCCGGACGATCCCCAGATAATCCGAGATCCGGTATCCCGAAACGTCATTCCCCGTGGTCACAATCATCGTTGCTCCTTTGCTCGCCGAGTTTCGAGGCCATGCAGACCATCAAACCGTCCACGCCAGTGTCTTATTGCTTCACAATGGCACCGAACTGTTTCCAGCTTGTCTGAGCTTCCTTCCACTGCACGGCTGCGGCTTCGATCTCTGGGATCGACGCGGCTTTGAATTGAAACGGTTCGATTTTTTGGGCGTCCTTATCGCGCGAGTTCAGCAACCTGCCAAATTGAAATCCCGCCAGACTGTTGAAACTGTATAGTCCCGGCAATTGATGGCAGCCGATACACGACGCCCGATTATTCTGGAACGGCTGGCTTCCCAATGGAAACGGCTTGGTTGACTGGAGAGGTTCATCAAATCCGTCGGACGGGTGCGACATGAATCCCGTCTTGAAATCACGATCGGCCGACACATCGCGCAGTCCGATCGGCGATGGTCCCAATAAGTCCGTTCGACGGAACTGGAATTCGAAGAAAGCCCAGTTGCCGCGTGCTTGCTCGAGATTGAACATCGCTGAACTCGGCTCGGGAGTGTCCGTTCTCATCACTCGCAATTGAAGACTCTCCGTCAGCGGACTGGCGACGATCTTTCCGTCCGAGTTAATCAGTAGCGCGCGACGCACGAGAGCGACTTCGGTTCCTTTCGGCCATTGCGGCAACGCCGCATTTGGCAGACGAGGATGCGACTGGCCTCTCGTCCCGTCGGGGTTGGGGTTCGGATTGGGGACCAGGTACGGCTGCTTAAAAGTCTCTAGCTCCGTCAAGAACTGAAGCGTCTTCTGACGGGATGAAGACAGCTTGAGAAAAATCAGGAAGACCGAATTTGTAAACGGACTGCTGCTATCTTCACGCAGATGCTGCGGTGCGATCGGACCCTCACTACGACCAATGCAAACCCAAGGTCCCGTTGGATCGAAGAGTTGTGCAGGCAAGTACGAACGCTCTGGCTGCGCGGCCTCAAATCGACTGCTGAAGCCCCTCGCTGCGACCGCCGTCGTATAGTTATCGGGCAGCTTCTCAATCTGCTCCGAGGACAATGCCAGCCGTCGAATGACCTTGGCGAGTGCCGTTTGCAGTCGCTGCTTCTCTTCGGTGTCCGGCTTCTGGGTCAGCCAGTTCGCCACCAGCCACAGATCTCGCTGCAAGATGGCCTTCTTGAGTGGCGTCTCGATCAAAGACTCGCCACCCTCGCGATCAAATTCATCGAGAACCGCGATGGCATTCTCGAAAGACTTTCCGCGCAGCAAATGTTCGGAATGCATCCACAGCAACGGCTCCAACCGATCCTCGCCATAGGTCTTGCCGTCAGGGCCAACGCGACATAGCAGGGCCGCATGGACTCGATTCCACAAGTGACTTGGCTTCGCATCATAACGTGGCAGCGCTTTCACCGCGTCTTGCGCGACCCCGGTGCAGCCAATCAGATTGACGGCAAGGACCAGCGTCACGCATCTCACAGTGAAAAGCTGCATGCTCGATCCTTGTGCTGTCAGGCCGATTCAGCAAGTTGCTCGACACCAGTGACGATTTCGGATCGCAAACCATCCGTCAGCGTCAACGCCGGATCGCCGGAAGTCAACAAGATAACTCCGTCGACCAGGAGCATTTCTCGCAAAAAACGCGGTGGATAAACGGTCTCTGTTTTTCGTACCAGGTCGTCAACAAGTACTCGCCTCTCTGCGATCAACAACTCCGTCAGCCCAATTCCGACCGTTGCAACGTCCATCTGCCAGGCGGCAACAGATGCACGGGCTAACCGCCATGATTGCCCGAGCATCGCTGGACCAATCAGCAGAATTAAGCTGATGACCTTAATTTGAGAGCGGGCCGAATCTGGACCTGTCAGGAACAACCCCAAATTACCATAACCTGCAACGGCGGCCGCAAATTTGGCCGCCAACAGCCCAGAGCTCTCCTTGTCGAATCTGAGATCTTCCAGATGCTCACGATTGGACGTGACATGAGCGACAAACAGTAGTCCGAAAATGCACCATGTCACCGTCAACGAAAACGAGAATGTGCCGAATAGCAGTAGCACAAAAAACTGGATCAACCAGATCACCCACCAAGTCACCACCAACACGGGAATCGCACACAACAATGCGCCAATGCTTCCCAACGCGAGCAGCAAGGCGCGTCGTTGGCGATATCGCTCCAGCCAGCGAGTGACAAGCTTACTCTTTTGACGCTCCTCACCCTTTGCCACGACAATGTTTTCCTGGTGCTGGAACCAAGCCAAAGACAGGGCAGCGCTGACTTCAACCTATTCTTGAACTCGAATCCGGCGGTATTCCATCTGACCGCAATCGCCTTCCAGCCCAATCGGACCAGATTCCGGCAGCTTGAGTGCCGCTTCGAGTACTTCACCATTGCAGGTGCAATGAGCCACGTTGTCCTTCACGACAACGACCAGTTCGTTCCAATCCTGCGGGCGGTAGCTCTTCAGTTCCTTGTAAGGACCGGCCAGTGGGTAGTCGCGACATTGCAGTTGTGGGCGGCGAATGAACACACCGCTGTCGGCATTCGGTGTCGCACGAAACTCCAGTTTCAGTGTGAAGTTCTTGGGGAATTCGCGAGTCGTCCACATCTGTTCGACGCGCCGTCCTTCGGGAGGCGTCGTCACGACGATGCGGCCGTGCTTGAACACGTAACGCCCATCGGAGCTGACAGTCTTGCCTTCAAAATCGGCCAGCTTTTCCTGAGTCTTCTCGTTGCGGAATCCCCAGCCGCTGAGATCTTTGCCATTGATCAAGCTGACGAATCCCGCTTCCGGTTGAAACGTGTCATCAGCGGTTTCGATGAAATCATGTGTGGCGAGAATCGGGCGTAAGGCCGCGGCCCACTTCGCATAGCCAGCATCATTCGGGTGCAGCAGATCGGGGAACTCGGCCGCTTTCGCATCGCCTTTGTCATCGGCAAACAGCTTCCATGTTTCGACCAGGGTGACTTGAGCATCCCCCTTCACAGCCGCGGCATAGAGTTCATTGATCTTCTTGATCTTGTCGGCCGGGCGGCTCTTCGATTCAGAGCTGGGGAATACCTGGCAGACAATGATCGGCATCTTCGCGTTGTGCTTCTTCAGTTCGGCGATGATCAGCTTGAAGTTGCCAGCGATCGTTTCGGGATCGGCCTTTTCTTCCAGATCATTGGTCCCCATCAACAGGACGACGCCGGTCGGATTCAGAGCCAGTACATCGTCCTTCAAGCGAATCAACATGCCACGCGTGGTATCGCCGCTGATGCCTCGATTGACGACTTTAACTCCAGGGAAGCTTCCCTTCAGATCGTCGCCCCAGCCCTGAGTAATCGAATCTCCCAGGAACACCAGGCCCTTCTGATCCTTGTCGACTCGTTCTGCCCAGGCAGATCGCTTTTGCCTCCAGAGGGTTTTGAACCAATCGTAGCGTCGGATCGGTCCTGCTCCGGGCAGGCCTTCATCAGTCTCTGGTATCCCCACATACTTTGCGGCTCCGTCAGCCGCCGGCGCGACAGCGGGAATCGCAACGAACAATCCCCAGATCAGCATCGGAATCAAAGCCAGCTTTTTCATGTTGTCGGGATCCATCAAGGGAGATTCCAGAGAAGAAGATACGCCTGAAGATTGTCGAGGAGCTCGCGGCCCTCGCTAGACACGGCACACGCAGCAAGACGCCGCTCGCCCATGTCGAGGAGTAACCCAGGGTGAAGTTAACCACAACGGCAATTGAATGACCTCCGCGAATGATGCGTCAGATCAGTGTTTGAAGCCGAATGTCGACAGCAGCGCGGCGTTGGCCTTGGGGGCATCGTTCGGACCGACCACCACGCTGATACGGATCTCACTGGTATTCACCATCTGCACGTTGACTCCCGCGGTCGCGAGTGCTCGGAACATCCGTTCCCCGACACCGGTGTGACTGCGCAGTCCGATCCCCATGACCGAGATCATGGCGATTTCCTTCTCGTAGCTCAGATCCGCTCCCGGCCAGCGTTCGATCAGTTCGCGCAGCAACAACAGACAGCTTTCCAGGTCGCCGCGAGGAACCGTGAAGGATAGATCGGCGTGAGTATCGTGGCTGATGTTCTGCACGATCAGGTCGACCATCACGCCCCCTTCGGCGACGGCACCGAAGACTTCGGCGGCGACGCCCGGCTGGTCCGCGACATGTCGCACCGTCACGCGAGACTGCTCGACATCCAACTGCACTTCACTGACGACGATATCTTCCATACTGGCCAGACGAGAGACCACATCTCGTTCCAGTTCATCTCGAGAAACGTGAGTCTTCACGTCTCCCTGCGCCTGACGATAGCCGATTGTCGGAGGCGCCGATCGCTCCTGATGCAGCGTAAACCCATCATGCACCGCTTGCAGAGCCGCTTCCCTCTGATCGCGGTTCACCAGCACCGAGATCTTGATCTCGCTGGTGGTGATCATCTGGATGTTCACGCCCGCATCGGACAGCGATTTGAACATTTGCGCGGCGACACCTGTATGTGTTCGCATACCGGCTCCCACGACGGACACCTTCGCGACGTTGGTCCCGTGATGAACTTCGCCCGCCCCCAGTTGGCGGACGGCATGTTGTGCGGCAGTGAGTGCTTCGGCCAGATCGTCCTGCGGGACTGTGAACGAGACTTCGGCGATGCCTGCTTCGGCAACGTCCTGGATCACCATGTCGATCGGGATCTTGCGTTCACCCATCTTGCTGAAGAGTGCTGCCAGTACCCCGGGCCGGTCGGGCAGATTTCGCAAGTTGACAATCGCTTCGCTCTTCACCAGGGCGACGCCGGTCACCATCGGCACGTCGTCGTTCTCATAAGGGGCGATCAGCGTTCCTTCCCCCGATGAGTACGCCGGACGCACCAGCAGCGGGACGCGATACTTCTTTGCGAACTCGATCGAGCGAGAATGCATCTTGCCGCCGCCCAGACTGGTCAGCTCGAGCATCTCGTCATAGGCGATACGGTTCATCTTGCGAGCGGTCTTGATCAGCCGCGGATCGGTCGTATAGATCCCATCGACGTCGGTATAGATCTCGCAGACTTGAGCTTCCAGCACCGCTGCCAAAGCGGTCGCGGTCGTGTCACTACCGCCACGTCCGAGAGTGGTGATGTTGAAGTCTTCGTCGATCCCCTGGAACCCTGCGGCCACGACAATGTTGCCGTCGGCCAGCAGCCGCCGCATCCGTTCGGTATGAATGCGTTTGATCCGAGCCTTGGTGAATGTGGAGTCGGTCTGAATACCAATCTGGTAGCCGGTCAGGCTGATGGCGGGTTCGCCCAGCGCCTGAATGGCCATCGCCACCAGGGCCACCGATTCTTGCTCGCCAGTCGCCAGCAGCATGTCCATTTCGCGCGGGGCGGGATGATCACCGATCTGCTTCGCCAGATCGATCAGTTCGTCGGTTTTGTCGCCACGAGCGCTGATCACCATGACCACCTGGTTGCCGGCTCGCTTCGCATCGACCGCTCGTTGAGCCGCCGCCATGATCCGACGTGCATCTGCGACACTCGAACC
>CBIHQO010000064.1:0-14118 GCA_966211735.1 uncultured Schlesneria sp. | reverse complement strand
GAGTGACCACCACGTACCACCAGCATGTCCATCCATGGACTCCTTGATATTCACCCATCACGATTTCGTCGTAGCGCCAACGACGAGCATCGAATTGCGACTCCAAGCTCAAGAACCGCGTCAGGATTTCCGAATCGTGGGGTATTGAACCACTGGATTCAAAACCCGACAAGGCGAGAATCCTTTCCTGCGGTTCGCTAGTCGTCGCAACTGAACATCCCCGAGGCACCTTTTTCGGACGTTAACGCCCTGCTGACTGCAGGATGCGCAACTCTTTCGGGAGCGGAAACGACACGTGTTCCTCTCGGGTCGTCACTTCCTCTAATGTTGCTCCGTACTCGCGGACCAGCCAGTCGATGCAATCCTGCACGACAACATCAGGAGCACTCGCTCCGGCCGTCACGAGGACGCAGTTCACACCCTCAAACCACTCGTGACGCAGTTCGTTGGCTCCGTCGATCAAGAAGGCTTTCTTCTCGAACGATGCTCCAATTTCTTTGAGTCTCCGGCTGTTGGAGCTGTTCTGACTACCAAGCACCAGTACGACGTCGGCTTCCTTTGCCAGTTGCTTGACTGCGTCCTGGCGATT
The DNA here is from genome assembly GCA_966211735.1 of uncultured Schlesneria sp. Classification (GTDB taxonomy): domain Bacteria; phylum Planctomycetota; class Planctomycetia; order Planctomycetales; family Planctomycetaceae; genus Schlesneria. The sequence continues at coordinate 13,529 of CBIHQO010000064.1, read as the reverse complement.
GGTCGTCGCGTAGCAAATGTCTTCTTTCGGAGGACTATCGATCTTCGGATAGCGGCTTCGGAGGGCCGCGATCACGCGACCTGCCTCGTCTACACTCAAGGTTGTTTGAGTCAAATAGGCGATCTTGTCTTCGTCCGAGAAATGGAGATTGGCGACTTCTTCAGGCGTCTCGACCAGCGTGATGCTGGCCGGAGCTTCGCCCATCGTACCAATGACCTCATCATGGCCCTCATGACCAATCAGGACGATATGATAGCCATCGCGAGCGTAGCGAACGGCCTCCAAATGCACTTTCGTTACCAACGGGCACGTGGCATCAATCGTCCGCAGATCTCGCTTGCGGGACTGCTCGCGAATCTCCGGGGAGACGCCGTGCGCTGAGTACAACAGAATTGAGCCGGGGGGAACCTCGGCAATCTCGTTGACAAATTTGACGCCCTGCTGCGTAAAGCGTTCGACCACATACTTGTTGTGGACGATTTCGTGATACACGTAAATGTTCGATCCGAACATCGAAATGGCTTTATCCAGGCATTCAATCGCCATATTGACGCCAGCACAGAATCCCCGCGGATTCGCCAGGATGATCTTCATTCGAGTCAGAACTCCATTCTCGGTTGTCGTTTTTCCGCCAATGGATTCTAGCAGAAGTTGCTGGCACGCCGAATCCTGCGCGGAAACCAATTTGGAAGTTCCCCACTTCCCAAAATCAATTGCGGTCCCGTTCCTGAGTTACAAAACGGTCAATATTGATGCACCCGGTCTTCGGAATCCCGTGTCACACTTGGCCCATCCCGTTCTGCCGCGTATGCTCTTGGCCAACGGTGACCCGCCAATTGCTGGCATTTCGGGGTCGAGGCAGCGGTGCGCTGCCTGTTTCAATACCCTCCAGGCATCAATCAGTCGATATTATTATGTACCGAGTCCTTATTACTGATGATTTGTCCAAATCCGCACTGGCCATGTTGCAAGACATCCCGGGCATTGAGGTCGATGTCCGTAGCGGAAAGCACACCCCGGAACAGGTTCGCGAATACCTGAAAGAGGCAGACGGAATCATCATCCGCAGTGCCACGACGCTGACCCCGGCGGTGCTGAAAGATCAGCCTCGCCTGAAGGTGATCGTCCGAGCGGGTGTTGGCGTCGATAATATCGATCTCCCCGCGGCGACCCGCGAGGGAATCGTCGTGATGAACACCCCGGCAGGAAATACCACCTCGACCGCCGAGCACGCGATGGCGTTGCTGCTGTCTATGGCTCGCAACATCGCACCGGCAGCGGCGTCGATGAAGGCCGGCAAGTGGGATAAGAAGAGCTTTACGGGAACACAACTGGCTGGAAAATCCATTGCCGTGATCGGTCTTGGCCGGATCGGACTGACCGTCGCCCGTCGCTGCCTCGCATTTGAGATGAAGGTGCTGGGTTACGATCCGTTCCTGTCCGAAGAGCGGGCCCGTAACGAAGGAATCGAACTCTATCGCGATATCGATGATCTGGTTGGCAAGTGCGATTTCCTGACGCTCCATACTCCGATGACCGCAGAGACTCGCGGACTGATCAACGCCGAACGTATTGCGAAGATGAAAAAGGGCGTCCGTCTGATCAACGGAGCTCGCGGCGGTTTGATCGACGAAGCGGCGTTGCAGGCAGCGATCCAGTCCGGACATGTCGCCGGTGCGGCGCTGGATGTTTTCGTTGACGAGCCACCGAAGGACTGGACTTTGGCTCAAATACCGCAAATCTTGGCGACACCCCACTTGGGTGCTTCCACCGAAGAAGCCCAGGAAATGGTCTCGATCGAAGCCGTCGAAATCATTACCGGCTTCCTGCTGCGAAACGAAGTTCGCCATGCCATGAACATGGTACCGGTTTCAGCAGCCGAGATGGCTGTGATTCAGCCTTATCTGGATCTTGGCCGACGACTCGGCCTGCTGCTCGCTCAACTCAACAAGGGTGGCGGGGTTCGTAAGGCGACGTTGAACTTCCGGGGCGAAGCCGCTTCGATGAAAACGCAGTTAATCGCCAGTGCATTTGCATCAGGTCTGCTGATGAACGCGATGGCTGAAGATGTCAACATTGTGAATGCCGACCTGCTGGCCAAAGAACGCGGGATCGAAATCAAGGAAGAGCTATCCAACGAAACCGGCGATTTCTCGACGCTTGTCTCTGCCACGATCGTGACCGACAATGGCGAAATTACTGCGGCCGGGACGATTTTCGGGAAGCAATTCTTGCGACTGGTGCGGCTCGACCAGTTCCATCTAGATGCCTATCTCGATGGCCTGCTGCTGCTCTATCGGCACATTGATCGTCCCGGTGTCATTGGCTACATCGGCACAGTCTGCGGGCAACGAAACGTCAATATCGCCCACATGGCGTTGGGGCGAGAGCGCAACGAGCAAGGTGGCGATGCGATCGCCGTGCTCAACCTCGATAACGAACCCGATGCCGCGACGCTGGCCGAAGTGGCAAAGAATCCTGCGGTCACTGGCGTGGAACTGGTGAAACTGCCACGTGCAGGTGAACCGTTGCCTTGGTTGGTCTGCCGCTAATAAATGAACAACATCGGGCTGGCGAGATGCCAGCCCGATGTCATTTGTCAGCTTCGATTCAGGACTAAAGTGCGCCGCTGCCTGTGAGGACAACGCGAATCGTACGAAACAGGATCTTGCAATCATTCCAGAAGCAGCAGTTCTGGAGATACATCAGATCCAGATTCACCTTGCGCCTGAAGCTCTCGATATTGTTGTCATAGCCATTGATGATCTGCGCCAGTCCTGTCAGTCCCGGCTTTAGCCCCAATCGATTAATGTAGTTGGGGATCTCCGCTGATAGTGTTTCGATGAACTCGGGACGTTCCGGGCGCGGTCCCACCAGCGACATCTCGCCGCGTAAGACATTCCACAACTGTGGTAGTTCATCCAGTCGCGTCTTTCGCAGAAAGCGACCGATGCATGTCACCCGCAGATCGCCTTTCACCGCGAACTGAGCGCCGTCTTTTTCTGCGTCGACTTTCATCGTCCGGAACTTATAGAGCGTAAACGGCTTACCGTAGCCTTGATCTCGACGGCGGTCACGATCGGGATCTCGGCGATCCACACCGTTCGGTGCCTCTGCATTTGCCATGTTGCTTCGTCGATCCGTCTTCTTCGAACGCAGATTCAATCCGACGCGAGTTTGCTTGAAGATGACCGGTCCGCGCGAGGTCAGGCGAACTGCGACGGCCACCAGTAACATGACAGGAGTGAGTGTGACTAGCAGGATTGAGGCGATGAAGACATCAGTGGCTCGTTTCAGCAACCGCGTCGTCTCACCCAGACATTTCGTATTTCTTCGCGGTCGTTCCAGCTTGAGCCGGGTAAACCACTCCGTTGAAGGCTGATCCATGTCGCCCACATACTGGTCGAACAGATCGGCCAACCCGCCATCTTGCGATTTTGGTACGGAAGTTTGTGCAACAGCTTCTGCAACAGTGACACTCATCGGTGGCTCCGGCCGGTTCAAGTGATAGCGCGGGGATCGCGCCATGCAAATATAGCCCATGCAGCCAGGACAAATTGCCTCCTGACTCGCCGGAGATCACGAACCACTGGTTCGAATAAAGCGATTGAATCGATTCCAACGGGATAGGGGGCCTGGATTGACCGCTTTTGCCGTGACGGTTCGCCCAAGCTGAATGCTTTATCCATGTTACTTCGCAGCCAAATCCATCGTTTTGAGGTCAGTCCACACAGGTGGAGACACCTTGAGAGATTCGACAAAACATGGCCCCATCGATTGAATCCACCTCGCGACGTTGGCCGAAAACTAGTGCAGAGGGGCTTCGGCAGTTTCTGCCGAATGAAGCCGGAAGAATCAGTCATGGGCTAGTCCGGGTTCACAACGTTGTCGACACGTCGTGGATTCGCGTACTGCCAGCACCGTTGAACGTGACGTCAACAACGGTGTTGGTCGACTGATCCGCCCGTATTTTCTGGATGTATTGAAATCACCTGATTCCTGACCATGAAGGAGCAGCATGCAAAAACTTATCGCATTGGCCGCGTTGGCCGTTATGACTTTGGCTTGTACCGACAGCGAAGCATCGAATCGCCGAATCCGCATGAGTACGGCTCAACCCAGCAACGGCTATGCAGTTCAGAATGTGCAGTCCGATGGTCCATTCGCAAGATTGATGGAGATGGAACGACGTAAGAACGCTGCCCTGCGGCAGATGTTTTTCGGCCGATGATCGAAAGTCGAACGTGCGTCGTGAGCGGTTGGTGTTACCAGGGCTCTCCGAGGAAGTGGTCGTCTCCGCCACTTGCCTTGGAGAGCCCTTGGCATTGGATCCCGAGCAAATCGGTCGTCAAATCTGATCTTGCCCGTTTTCGCCGCGGCAGGTATCTCATCGACCCCTAGTTTCGGCAAATTCTGCCGACCACGGTGCCTTCAGAAGCTGGCGAGTCATCACGAATGAAGTTGGTTGCGACAAGGATGTTGCGAAGCCATAACGTGCAATCACCGTTAAGATTGGTGATGTTGCTCGTGCTGGCGGTGTCGCTATCCGCAGTCGCCTGCGCCGACGATGATCTCAACGAAGGATCTCGACAGCCTGCCGCGTCCATTAAGCTTCCTCCGCGAAACGGCGGTCGCGACTCCAGTGCGACGCCGCAACGAAAAAGTTCGTCTGCGACGGGCGGACTCTGGACCACGATCGTCTCCTTGTCGGTGATCGTTGGCGCTTTGGGCACGTTAACTTATTGGTTAAAGCCCTATCTGGGCGTTTCTCGCGGTTTGCCGATCGAGGCCGTTGAATTGCTGGGTCGGCGATTGCTCGAACAGAAAGTCGCGATTCATCTGGTCCGCTGCGGCGGCCGAGTTCTCGTGCTCAGCGTGTCGCCCGAAGGGGCGAGAACATTGTCAGAGATCACCGATCCTGCCGAAGTACGACGACTGGTCGACGCCTGCCATGCACCGCGTGATTCCAAGTCCGTCTTGCCAGACACGATCGCAGCGCCGCTGGCAAGCAGCTTTTCCGCCAGCCCACTCGGCGCAACTCTGCGTCCCGCTACGCATCGAACTCCACTCCCCGGCGAGGACTCACGCCGTGGATAACATCCATTCGCAGAACTACCGCAGCCGACTTGTCGCAGCAACATTGTTTACTGTGCTCGTCATTATTGTTTCTGATCCAAAATCTGCTAGAGCGCAAAGCGAACGTCAGACTCGCCCCAATCCCGCTTCTGTTCAAGGTCCGCAACAGAACCGGGAGATGGGGAAACCGGCGCCCGGTCGTTTAGATGACGCGGCCAAGGTGGTCGATGCCGCAGGCCAGGTGCGAACTGCTGAGGTACTGCCGAATGTCGATCCCGCAACCGTAGGAACATCGCTACGAGTCCTTGCCGCTGTGACGATTCTGGGGCTGGTCCCGTCAATCCTGATGATGACAACGTGCTTCGTTCGCTTCAGTATCGTGCTGGGACTACTACGTCAGGCTCTCGGGACGCCACAAGCCTTGCCGGGACAGATCTCAACGGCACTCGCCATGTTTCTGACGTTCCTGGTCATGTCGCCCGTTTGGCAACGGGCCTACGACGACGGGATTCACCCTTACACCAACCCTGTCGTAGGCGTTCAGCCATTGGATGAGGCCACTGCTTTCCAGAAAACAGTGGCTCCATTGCGTGACTTCATGGCGAAACAAATTGATCAAGCGGGCAATGCCGATGCCGTCTGGATGTTGATCGACTACCAACGGCCTGAAACGAAGTCACAAGCGGCAAGCGATTGGAATGAACCCAAGAGCTATGACGATGTCGGCCTGAATGTCCTCGCCCCCGCCTATCTACTGAGCGAGTTGAAGGTCGCGTTCCTGATCGGGTTCCAGATCTTCCTCCCGTTTCTGGTGATCGATCTGGTTGTGGCCTCGATCTTGACCAGCCTCGGTCTGAATATGCTGCCACCATCCATGGTTTCGCTTCCATTCAAGCTACTGCTGTTCGTGCTGATTGACGGCTGGTTCCTGACGATCGGTATGTTGCTGGAAAGTGTGCGACTCGCATGACTCCAGACACGGCCATCGAACTCTGCCGAAACGCCGCGATGCTGGCATTGATGATCAGCGGACCGGTCTTGCTGGTCGCTCTCGCCGTTGGGCTGGTGATGGGACTGCTGCAGGGACTGACCCAGGTGCAGGACCAATCGCTGACATTTGTCCCTCGACTGATCGCTCTGGTTGTCGTGGTGCTGCTGCTAATGCCATGGGGACTAGGACTATTGTCTGAATACGCCGTTGATCTGATCCGAGGAATCCCGGGAACGATCTGACCGGCAGGCATCACAAGGCATTGCAATGGACCTGCTCTTTCAATCCTTGTTGGGAGACATCCCCCTCGAGCTTCTGCAAGCTGTGACGGGTGACGGTCTCGCGCGGGCTGCTGTCTTCTTGATGGTGGTCGCGCGGTGGACCGGCTTTTTCCTGACTTGGCCGTTGATTGAACGTGGGATGCTTCCCTGGCCCGTCCGCATTGGCCTGGTAGTGCTGCTGACGTGTATTGTTGCTCCAGGAATCGAACTCAGTTCAAATGACGATCGATCGATACAAGCAGTCTCGCATCATGAACGAGTTGAGGTTCATCCTCTGGATCAGACCCGACTTTCTACTGTCGGCGCAGACTGGTCATCAACGGACTTGGTTACGGGAATGATTTGTAACGCGGCAGTCGGAGTGTCGCTGGCACTCTCAATCGCAATTTTCTTGTGCGGCCTGAGACTCTCCGGCGAATGGATTGATCGGCATAGCGGACTTGGGATGGGCCAGATTCTGAATCCGGACATCTCATCAAGTGACTCGGGGACGGGGAAACTGGTCTGCCTATTCAGTATCGCCGTGATTCTGACCATGCTGCCAATGAACGGTCATCTGCATCTCGTTCGTCTGATCGTCGATACGTTTCATGCGATTCCTGTCGGCTTGACGAGACTTCCGAGTTCCATACCTGACTTGCTGATCGCGATGACGCAGCAGTCGTTGATCCTCGGATTACGGATTGCCGTGCCGTTCGTTGTGGCGATGTCGTTACTCGATCTCACATTGAGTTGGATCCGGCGGTCGTCGAGATGGGAACTGGCCTCGATTGCGTTCGTCGTTCGTGCAGCCGCCTCAATGTTGGTCCTGGCTGCGACTTTGCCCGGAATTCAAGAAGCAGTGATCTCTTCGGTTCAAGAAACCTTGGAGATGGCGGCGGGCAAGATCGATTCGCGCACCGCTCAAGATTGATGTCGAGACACGGCGTTGTGAGAGTTACGAATGTCCACCGATGACACCGGAGAGCGAACGCAGCGACCGACCGAGCGTCGACGTCGTGAAGCTCGCGCGCGAGGCGAAGTGGCTCGCAGCTCTGACCTTGTCAGTGCGCTCGTGTTGCTGTTCGCTTCTCTCGGGATCTGGTGGTTTGGGCCTGGCCTGGGGAGCGAACTGGCTGGCATGATACGTTCCGCCTTGTCGTCGCAACCCCCCGCATCAATCAATGAGCAGCTTGTCGCCGAGAACTTCCTGCATCTTGCCACACGCCTTGGTACCGTCGTACTCCCAATTCTGTTTGTGATCGCGGCGGCGGCAGCGGCAGCCAGCCTCGTGCAGACAGGCTTCTTATGGGTGCCGACGGCAGTGCTCCCCCAGCTAGAGCGACTCGACATGGCCCGCGGTTTCGGACGATGGTGGTCGATGTCGACGTGGTTCGGACTACTATTGTCGATGATCAAGCTGGTGATTTTATTTGGAGTCCTCATGACTTATGCGCGCGTGCGCCTCATCTCAGCCGATCCGCTGGTGACCGGCTCACCTTCAGTGATCTACTCAATCGCGACGATGTTGATCGGAGAGTTGGCCGTGGTTCTGTCGTTGTCGCTGGTCGTGTTAGCAATCGCAGACTATGGCTATCAATTCTGGCAGGCCGAACGTCGATTGATGATGACCGTCGAAGAGGTCCGTCGCGAACAGCGCGAAGACGAGACGAATCCGCATCTGAATCGTCGACGACGCGAGCTGGCGGTTGCCGAGGCTTCTCGTCAACTGGACGGTCCTCAGCCAATATGATACTGGCAGTCGCCCGCAGCGTTAAAAGTGACCGAGCCCGAATTCCACCTGAGCGGCTGCAGTGACTGACTGACAAAGGCCGGCAACATTCGCTCGGCGATGTTATCGCGACAGAGTTTTCGATAACCAATGTATGAAGTCGTCAATCGCGGATTGACTTCGACAATCACCGGACTTGTCGGGCTGGCTTCTGGAATCAACAACTCGATACCGACGTAGCCTCGCAGTCCTTGGATCGATGCGCAAGCCGATCGAACAAGTTCGTGGATAGCGGCAACCGCCCGATACTCCAGTTCGGCCGGCAGACTGCCGCCTTGGTATTCGAAATTGGGGCCATTCAGGCTTTGACGTGCGATTGGAAAGATTTCGACATTTCCAACGGAGTCGCACAAGCATCCGACCGACAGTGACTTCCCTGCGATATGCGGCTGAATGATCGCACTCTCAAATACTTCAGCCGCCTTCATTTCATTGCGAATGCGCTCCCAACTAATGGCATTGCGATCAGGAATCAGAAACGTCATCCAGGATCCTGCACCGTCTCGAGGTTTGACAACGCAATCTCCCGCGAAAACGTCCCAGGGATTCTCGTTCGCCTGTACCGCGTGCGTGTGAATTGTGGCAATGCCCCGATTCAAGAGATGTTCGGCGAGACGCAATTTGTCTCCACACAGATCGATCGCGTGCGGCTCACAATTTAATGTCGGTCGTTGCCAGTCGACTACGCGCTGGACTCGTCGATGCAACTCGTTACCCGTTTCCGGCGCGATCACAAGTGTGACATCTGTTTCGATGCAGAGCCGATCAAATGCGGCCTGTTCGCGCGTTGCTTCATCGACGTATTCGACTTCGAGAAATGGCGAGGCGGCCAGCGTTGACGAAACACGCTGCCTTTCATCCAACGTCGTCGCGACGTGACACCCTGGGGTCGCCAGCAGATCTGCGATCACGGCGGCATGCATGGCTCGCCCTTCGCGCAGCAACGAAGCAGGAAGCGGACGGTCCGCCATTCCGCCGCCAGCAATATATTCCGATACAAAGATGCGCACGCGGGTTCTCGTGGAATTGAGAGCCGAGCGGATTCGATTGTCGAACCGCAGGTGAGTTGATCGTAGTGATCAGCTCAAACCGTCGCGACACTGGCGACTTCTGTCGCTGCTGATTTTAGCTGACTCAACTGTCGCGGCGAGAGATCGGCAATCGATTCACAGCCGACGTTGATCTGTCCGACGGTTCCGGCCTCGATCCAGATCACTTGCACCGTGACATTGCAGACCACGCGCGACGAACGACGAGCTTCGATCAACAGTTTTTCACCGATCGAGATGGGTTGCGAAAGGACCAGGCGCATGCCGGTTGCCGACACATCCAGCAAGCTCCCTTGCACCACTTGCGAAGGAGCCTTGGCGCTCAACAGGCGAATTTGACAGTCGACGCGTGATCGCTGCGCTTGGCGACGATCAGAGACTCGACGGTCTCCGGCAGTACGGCGGTCTCCCATTTTGGATCTACCCTTGGCCGTCACCTCGTTCCAACGGGAAATCGACAGAATGGTCAGAGCCGACCGAGCGAGGCATTGGCGGTATGGAATATCTACGTCGAGATTCGCCAGTCGTCAAATTCGGATCGCACGAACGCTGCGAATTCGACCAAAGCACCGATTTCACGAATACATCTGCCCGGAGTCAGCGGCGTCGAAGGCGCTGCGAAAGTGTTTAAGCGTCGGCTGCCCCCCGCCACCGTCCCAGAGAATCGCCACGACATCGAACCGAGCACGTCGTTCCAGCCAGCCTTTCTGCTTGAGATAGGCGAGAGCTGATCTCGTAATTTTACGCTGTTTGGTTCGATCTACGGCTTCGGTCGGGTCGCCAGCGACAGAGCTAGCACGGGTTTTGACCTCGACAAAAACAATTGTGTCTCCGTCGATCGCAATCAAATCCACTTCACCATAGTGCCCGCGGTGCTGACGCTCCAGAATCCGAAAGCCTTGGGATTCCAGATAAGTTGCCGCGACGTTTTCGCCGCGATCACCTAAACGAGCGGTGGTCTGAGTACGCCGAAAAAGCGAGGTCAGCCAGTTCCACATGTCGACTCCCTTCGATCGGGAACGTGACAAGGGTCTGAGAGTGCCGATGGTTGGACGTGAAACAACGGCGACGATAGCGCGTTCGAGTTAACAAACACGCTATCGTCACGAATTGATCACAAACGCCAAGCTGAGCCGAATTTCAGTCCGGAACTCAGGTCGCGCCGCCCTTGCGAGCCTTCTTGGCCTGATTCGCGGCTTCGCGTTCGGCGAGATCCACGCGTTCGACCAGCTTGGTGGCCTTACCGACACGATCACGCAGGAAGAACAGCTTCGCACGGCGAACCTTACCGTGACGCTTCACGTCGACTTTGGCGATCCTTGGGGAATTGATGGGGAACGTTCGCTCCACACCTTCACCGGCGACGATGCGTCGGACTGTGAAGTTTTCGCGAGTTCCACCACCACGACGGGCGATCACGATACCAGAGAAGATCTGGACGCGTTCTTTATCGCCTTCCTGGATCTTGGTGTGAACGTCGACCGTATCACCAATTTCAAAGACCAGTCGATCCTGGCGGATATGCTTCGATTCGACCAGTTCAAGCATCTTGGGAATCATGTTTATTTCCAATCTCAATCAAGGGGCGTCAGCGGCCCAACCGTCACTCGTTTCCATTTCGCGACGGGTCTTCCGTCTGCGCCGTTATCAATTCTCAACAATCTCATCGCAGCAGCTTTCGATCAGCCGCGGCGTTGTCGTGTCCGTTCCAGGCTTTGCTGTTCCCGCCATTTGGCAATCTCACCGTGATTGCCGCTTAACAAAATGTCGGGAACCGCCATGCCTCGGAATTCGCGTGGGCGAGTGTATTGCGGATATTCCAGCAATCCAGCTTCGCTGAACGAATCGTATTTACTACTCGTCTCGTCTCCCAAGACCCCTGGAACCAGTCGGATGACGGTATCAATGACCAACATGGCCGGAACTTCGCCACCATTGCAGATGAAGTCGCCCGCTGAGATTTCCAGCGGTTTCAGTCCCTGGGCAATTCGTTCATCGAATCCTTCATAACGACCGCACAACAACAACAGTCTGTCGTACGTTGCCAACTCCTGGACTAGCGCTTGATTCAGCGGACGCCCTTGTGGCGTCAACATCACCAACTGACCTGGAGGTTTGGCATCAGCCTGAACCGCTTCCACGCAACCGTAGACAGGCGGGCAGGCAATCAGCATTCCGGGGCCGCCCCCGTAAGGGGTATCGTCCACCGATTTATGCTTGTCAGTCGTCCAGTCGCGAATGTTCCAGAGCCTGACATCCACCAGCTGACTATCGATCGCTCGCTTCAACAAGCTCTGCTGAAGGTAGCTCTGAAACAGCTCGGGAAACAGACTAAGGACATCAAATCGCATCTCGGTCGACCATACGTTTCGTCAGTGTCACGTGACAAACACAGGTGTTCGTCACAGGTCACGCTAGATCATTCAGCAGCAGCTTCCGTCTCGGCTGGAGCTTCGCCTTCACCTTCAGCAGGAGCTGGTGGTGCCGGTTCTTTAGGAGCGAGCATCGGTGGAGGGGGAGCAGCGACGCCGAACCGGTTGGTCTTCACCTTCTTGACGAGGGTGGCGACGCGTTCGGACATGCTGGCACCGACCGACAGCCAGTAATCGACGCGATCCATCTTGACGAGGACTCGCTTCGACTTGTCGGCGACCGACGTATCGTACCAGCCCACTTCTTCGATCGCTTTACCTTCACGATGGACTCGGGAATCCATGACGCAGATCCGGTAGAACGGACGATGCTTGCGTCCGATCTTCTTCATACGAATTCTTACTGCCACTCAAATCTCCTTCTGTCAAAATCCAACAGTTGTTGACAAGTTCAATGCGGTTTATCGATTCCGCTTCTTTTGCTTCTTGGCGTCCTTGCGAGCCTTCTTCTTTTTCTCATCAGCCAGGCGCTGATCGGCAGGCCCCATTTTGCCGCTCTTTTTCACGGAGGCGAGCTGCGCACCAGGATTCAGCAAGCCGCTGCCGGCCAGATCCTTGACGGCTTTCATTTTGTCCATCGTTCCCATGCCGGCCATCTTCTGCATCATCCCGGACATGTTCTGAAAGTCCTTGATGAGCCGATTAATGTCCGCTGGCTGAGTTCCGCTGCCGCGAGCAATTCGATGTCGTCGACTGCGGTCGATGCGATCGGGATTGTTCCGCTCGAACTTCGTCATCGAGCTGATAATCGCGTCGATGCGATTCATGTCCGATTCGGCGTCGATATCTGGATTGGAATCCATCAATCCGCCGAGACCCGGGATCATCTTCATCAGATCCCGCAGCGAACCCATGCGACGGATCATCTTCATCTGGTTGCGGAAGTCCTCAAGTGAGAACTTGCCGGCCATCATCTTCTTCTGTTGCCGCTCGACTTCGTCGGCATCCATCTCACGCTGGGCGCGTTCGACGAGCGAAACAACATCGCCCATGCCGAGGATGCGTCCCGCCATTCGGTCAGGATGAAACGGCTCCAGGCGATCAAGTTGCTCGCCGACGCCGATAAACTTGATCGGAACGCCGGTCACTTCTTTAACGCTGATCGCCGCGCCGCCGCGGGTATCGCCGTCCAACTTCGTCAGGATGACGCCGTCGAGTTCCAGTGCTTCGTTAAAGGCCTTGGCACTGTTGACCGCGTCCTGGCCGGTCATCGCATCGCAAACGAGCAGGATCTGATCCGGTTGGATCTTGACATCGATCTGCGTCAGTTCGGTCATCAACGCCGAGTCAACATGCAATCGACCGGCGGTATCGAAGATCACGACATCAATGCCCGCCTGCTTGGCAGCGGCAAGACCATTAACGCAAACCTTCAACGGCGTGGTGCCTGCTGGAGGCTCAGAATAAACAGGGATATCGAGTTGCTGGCCGATGACCTTCAACTGCTCGATCGCGGCGGGGCGTTGCAAGTCGGCTGCGACCAACATCGGTCGGCGACCTTGCTCCTTCAGCATCCGGCCAAGCTTGCCGCAAGTGGTGGTCTTACCACTTCCCTGCAAACCGCACAGCATGATTTTACTGAGACCGTCACGTCGCAAATGCAACGAGTGATCGGTGGGGCCCATCAGGTTACAGAGTTCCTGATGGACAATTCCGACGATTTGCTGGTCGGGACGAAGCGACTTCAGAACCCGCTCACCAACGGCCTGTTCGGTACACCGCTCGATAAACTTTGTCGCGACATCATAGTGGACGTCAGCTTCGAGCAAAGCCTTACGAACTTGAACGAGCCCCTCGCGGATGTTGGCTTCGGCGGCCTCGGCGGCGTCGCGGCCCTTCTCCGGCTTGCTGCCGGCGCCCAGCCCGCTGTTGCCCAGCTGGATGGTCTTGTGGGCGCAGCTGCGCGACAGCGCCTGCGCGTCGGTGTTG
>CBIHQO010000063.1:0-14252 GCA_966211735.1 uncultured Schlesneria sp. | reverse complement strand
GACGAACAGTTCGTGGACGGAACGCTGGATCACCTGACCGAATGGACCCGGCGGGAGGGCGAGGGAGCCTCGTGGCAGGTGGCCCACTTCGTGTCGGACCAGGACGGCATTCATATCGAGTCGACTCAGCAAAGCGGGCAGGCGACGGTCCTGTACCCCAGTGCGATGGCCCGCGTGTACGACGTCCACGCCGCCTACGGCTCGGCGGCGCTGCAGGGGCTGACGGTGTTCTCTGCTTACACGCGTCGGACGACGAAGGGCTACCAGTCCCTGGAGTCGATCGACACCCCGTCCTCCAGCCAGGTGAGCACGTCGAAGACGTACGAGGAAACCCAGGTCAGTTCGACGGGGGGGACCACCGCGCACCAGAATTACAGCTACGGCTGGTCGGCAGGGTGGCCGGGTCTGGAGCGTCGTCGCGAAGGCCCGGTGGAGGTTCAGGCCGCGTTGTCGGTGAATAACCGTGACCTGCCAGACTCTGTTGTTGATGGCACCGACTGTCGAGATGTGGCCGGGAGTCGACAGCTTCAATGTTCATGAAACTTAGATGCGTGATGACAGACCGGGTCTTCGCGAAGACGCTCCAGACCCGGCCACCCTGCCGCCGCTGCCGAGCTCAAACGTTCCTTAAGTCGTTCTGGCTACTGTGTATCCGACGACGATTCTCGGCTTCCGGAGAACTCGACTGTGGGGTGAGCCATTTCCGGGGTCAGGGACGTGCCGGTGGCCGCTGCTCCAGGTGCGGTTGGCGTGGGCGAATTGTGGGGGAATGTGGAGCCCTTGCAATTTCGCGGGCCATCCTTAATACTTGCCACCCCGATTCCTGTTTGGAACGGACGATCCGTTGGATCGGACGCGCCTCATTCTGACGAGCGCGTGAAACAAGATTCCTCTACGTTTCCGTTTGGAAACGGATCCCGAAGCGATTCGGAATCACCAACCGAGGCCTATTGATGAGCGCATTGAATAAGACGGAAATCAAGAAACTGCGGAAGAAGCGTCAGCGGCTGAAGAAGAAGTTGCGATGCCGGTTCTGTACTCATGGTTGCGATAAGTCGCCCCATCCCGTTTTCGTCGATTACAAAGATCTGAAGACCCTGCGATCGATGATCGATCGTGAAGGCAGCATGCTGGCTCGACGCAAGACCGGTAACTGCGCGAAGTTTCAACGGGCAGTCCGCGAAGCGATCCTGCGAGCTCGCTTTATCGGTCTGCTGCCTTACGTTGCAGAAGAGTGATATTGTTGGCGGATCGCCAATTCAGCAGCCCGGTGATCCACCGGGCTGTTTGCATTTGTGCGTGTGGCACTAATGTGTCGCGTCGGGGCATGGGTTAGACCAAGTGGTTTTCCGTCCGCGGGAAGCCACAGTGACGTGCAATGCGCTCTATTGGGTATCCCAATGTGGGTCAAAATCTGTGGCATACGAGACGAAGCGACGGCTGAGCAGATCTCCCGTCTTTCCCCGGACGCCATCGGCCTGAACTTCTACGAAAAATCCCCGCGCTCGGTGCGAAAGGATGTCGCCACCCGAATAGCGGGCGTTACAGGCGATACCGTTCAACGAGTCGGCGTGTTTGTGAATCACAGTGCTTCCGAGATCGCAGATCTGGTTCACGAGTGCAGGCTTGGAGCGGTGCAACTGCATGGTGATGAGACGGCTGAAGAAGTCGCCAAGATCGCTTCGCGGTTGCCGGGAATTCCGCTCTTTCGTGCTTGGCGTATGTCCGGAGAATCCCTCGCCGATCTGGAACAACACTTGGCTGATTGCAGTCTTCATGGGATCCAGGCCGCTAGTTGCCTGATCGATTCTCGTGTGCCAGGAGCCTATGGAGGAACTGGGCATGCGGTTCCTTGGGAACCTTTGAGACGGGTCTACCAGCACGAGAAGTGGCCGTCGCTGATCCTGGCGGGCGGGTTAACCGCCGACAATGTCGTCGAGGCGATTCAAGCGGTGAAACCGTGGGGCGTGGATGTCGCCAGCGGAGTCGAATCGGCTCCGGGACAAAAGGATCTGGAGCAGGTGCGGCGATTCATCGAGAATGCGCGGCGGGCTTAATCGAGCCCCACAGCCAGTTATCGTGTGTGTCCGTGATTGGATTGGCCACGGTTCTTTGGACACCCTGTTCCTGCACCCGGGTCGTCAATTCGTCCAACGTCGGCTCGAAGCTCCAGACTTTCGAGGTACAGCGACGATTCAGTCGAACTTCGAGTTGCGATTCCAGACCGGGACTCTGTCGGGATGACTGGTCATTGAAGAAGCCGTGCTCATTGAGCTCATCTAAAATATGATCCAACTCATACTTCTTGAGGTCGAGTTCCAGGTAGATCTCGCCTCCATGGCGAGCACTCTCGTCGAGGAACCAGCGTTCGCGAAAGGTGGCTCGGCGAGCCTGCCGCGCATCGCTTCGCTCTTCCATCCCCGCCGTTAAAGTTCGTGATTCGCACTCACGCCCGCAGTCGACGGGCAGGCTATGCAAGGTCACTCGAACCATGTCGGGGCGGCCGTCCGGATGTGGCGACTCGATGCGTAATTCGGCCTTGGCCCAGCACATATTCTGAAACGGCACGGACGAGGTCTCCGCAGAGGCCTGCCGAATCGGCGAATTGCCGGTGGTGGGCGCCGATGAAAACATCGATCCCGCGACCGGGTGGGCGCGATAGACGATCACCAACCGCTCTGGCTCCTGCGCCTTTTGGACGTTCGCCAATGATTGCGAGGTGACGCGGCACGAAGCCAGTAACAAAGGGAGTAACGCGAGACAGACGCTGGTCCGTTGAAGTATCGCCCTTCCTGGCTTTGCCTTGTGCTTCATCCTTGTCGCCCGCAACAACGATCCTGAGGGGGCTGGCAGCCTGCCTGCAGAATTCTCGGAATGATCGGAAAAGTTCTTTTAAGGCCGTTTGAGCGCGGGCCGTAAACCCATATCGGCACCGGCTCGTCTTGGCCCGCAGAGTTGCTGTCGTTGACGGAAGAGTTGAACAATTGCGACGAATAATGGGGCTGGAAACCCGCCGCAAACCACCCCAGAATGCGATGGCAACTAGACTTGCGCGAATATGCGGGCGATAACAGAGTGAAACGTACGTCTTCAGAGAGCGTGGTTTCGGGGGTCGATAAGTGGAGAGATGGAATTGTGTGGGAGATCATATCGCTGGCATTTGCCGTTATTCCCATCGCATGCTCGTGAAAAAATACTGCTGATTTCAAAGATTTCGTTGCTCCGGGGTTTGAAGAAGGCTTAGAATTCCGGGTCCGTATCTCCGAAAACCTGAATACTTAAACTGTTACCGTCCTTCGGTCGCTGGCAATGCTTCGAGTTGCAAGCAGGAATCTCTGCGAAAAGGAACTACTGATGGTTCGTCGTTCATTCGTCACCCTGTTTGCCGGTTGCTTTGCTTGCTTCGGCTTGCTCGTCATGGGCGGTCATGATCCGGTCAGTGCGGCAGCGAAGACGGCTTCGAAAACTGCCAATAAGAAGCCGATCACGAACCCCAAGTTCGATCCGAACGGCGAAGAGGTCGAATTGTTTGCCGCGATGGAGGCGGGACAAGTTGAAGTCAAAGTGATCCCCAAGAACGCTCTGGCTGGCACTGTTCTCATCGAGAATAAGACCGACAAACCGCTGAATGTCAAAGTCCCTGAAGCTGTCATTGCGGCCCCAATTCATGCACAAATGGGAGGCATGGGTGGCATGGGGATGGGCGGAGGCATGGGAGGCATGGGTGGTGGTATGGGTGGAATGGGTGGCGGTCAGCAGATGATGGGCGGCGGGATGGGCGGCGGTATGGGGGGCATGGGTGGTGGTATGGGCGGGATGGGCGGCGGCATGGGCGGAATGGGTGGGGGCGGTGGTGGGTTCTTCTCGGTCCCACCAGAACGAGTCATCTCCGTGAAGCTGAACTCCGTTTGCCTGCAGCATGGCCGACCCGATCCCACTTCGGCGAGCAAATATCAATTGATGCCAGTTTCCCGCGTCAGCAAGGATCCGGTGCTGTATGAGCTTTTGACGACTGTGGGAAGTGGCCGCGTCGATTCACAAGCCGCTCAAGCCGCAGCCTGGTCGATCACCGATAAGATGAGTTGGCAGCAGCTCGCGAATAAGTCCGTCGACCATTTGGGTGGACAGCCATCGACCCCTTATTTCACACAAGAGCAACTGTTTGCGGGGCAACTCCTGGTGGCTCAAGCGACAGAGCGATCAGAAACGCGCAAAAAAGAAGATAAAGCAGATCCGAAGACCGCCGAGCCGACACCACGCACGGCTCGGTCCGCTGCAACGAAGTAGCATTTCGGAAATCTCCGCATGAAATCTGATGGGCTCGCCAATCAACTGGCGAGCCCATTATCATTTGGTGCATCGCGCATGGGACATCAACCGCAAAGAGCGAGCTGTTTTGGAGTGTCGAGATGGTTGGTGATCGTCGGCGATTCACGCGGATGACGGGCCCGTTTGGCGTCGCCAGCGCCGGTGGAATAGGGCTCAGCATGGCGCTGATTCAAACTGTGTGGGGGACGGGGATGGCTGCGATCCCGCCAGCGGCGAAGCGCGATGTCGACTTCACCAAGGATGTTCAGCCGTTGTTCAAAGAGCACTGTTACAAGTGCCATGGATCATCGCGCCAGGAAGGGGGGCTTCGCCTTGACCGACGGGACGACGCTTTGAATGGCGGAGACGGTGGGCCGGTCTTCGCCGCGGGCAAAAGCGAAGAGAGCAAGCTGATCAAATACGTCGCGGCGGTGGATCCCGATGTCGTGATGCCGCCCGAAGGTGACAAGCTCTCTGACGAGCAGATTGGCCTGCTCCGTGCGTGGATTGATCAGGGAGCAAAGTGGCCGAAAGACTGATCGGGGGGCCAATCGGTCTGACAGATCAACGGCTTCGATTCATCCATGAGGATTGATGTCCATTCGGTCGCCGAAGGGGCTGTTGGTCGTTAAGATCACGCCTGCTTTGAACGCTTCCGCACACGTTAGCCCCCGCCAGGATGGAACCACGGAATGGTCGATCGACAAGGAGTCATCTTCGATGTCGACGGAGTGCTCATCGACTCGTATCAGTCTCACTTCCAAAGTTGGCGGGAACTGGCATCGGAAATCGGCCGCACTTATTCCGAAGCCGAATTTGTCAAAGGCTTCGGCCGGACGTCCCGCGAAAACATTCTCGAGCAGTGGACTGATCGTCAGTGGACACCGGAAGAAGTCCGGCAAGTCGATGATCGCAAGGAATGGCTGTATCGAGAAATCATCCGTGACGAATTTCCCGCCATGCCTGGTGCGGCAGGATTGATTCACGCTCTCGACGCCGCGGGAATTTCCGTGGCCGTTGGTTCTTCCGGGCCTCCTGAAAATGTTGATCTGGTGATGGAAAAGCTCGGTGTGTCGGACATTATCAAATGCCGAGTGACCGCTCGCCAGGTGACTCGAGGGAAACCGGACCCACAGGTCTTTGAGCTTGCCGCCAGAGGACTCGAATTAACCGTTGCTTCGTGTTGTGTCATCGAAGACGCTCCCGTCGGAATCCAGGCGGCGCATGCGGCAGGCATGATCTGCATTGGACTCGCCAGCACCGGCCGGACTCGCTCGGAATTGAAGGCGGCCGAGTGCGTTGTTGACTCGCTTGATGAATTGACTCCGCAGCGAATCAGCGATCTGATACGCCAAGGACTTCGTTAGAAGATTGTTCAGGAGTTTCACTGTGTCGATCATTGCCCCGGTCACTGCATCCAATGTTGGTACTGTCCCCAGCAGTACTCCACATCCCGAATCAGCCACGATCACCATTTTTGGGGCGTCGGGAGACCTGACCGCTCGAAAACTGCTGCCGGCATTGTTTGATTTGTGGAGCGATGGCTACCTGTCTGACGACGCACCGATTGTCGGTGTGGCTCGACGCGAAAAATCCGATGAGAGTTTTCGCAGTGAGATTTACGAGGCGATCAACGGACATGTTCGTGGTGGCCAGGTGTCGGCTGAAAAGTGGGAGCGATTTGCGAAGCGTTTGTACTACCGGCAACTCGACATCGCTTCGCCTGGTGGTTACCCCGCATTCCGTCAAGAGTTGGAGGCGATTGAAAAACATCAGGGGACCGAACACAACCGCGTGTTCTATATGGCGACATCGCCGGATCTGTTTCTATCGGCGGTCGAGAATCTTGGCTTTGGTGGTTTGATCCCCGATCGCGACGCTGCTCACACGATGCGCGTCGTCTTCGAAAAGCCATTTGGACACGACCTGACTTCCGCACAAGAACTCAGCGGCAACCTGCGCCGACTGTTGCGAGAAGAACAGATCTACCGCATCGATCATTACCTGGGCAAAGAGACTGTCCAGAACATCCTGTTGTTTCGGTTCGGCAATTCCATTTTTGAACCGCTGCTGAATCGCAACCACGTCGATCACGTGCAGATCACGGTGGCCGAATCACAGGGATTGGAACGTGGCCGTGGTGGATACTACGATCACTCGGGAGCATTACGCGACGTACTGCAGAACCACGTTCTGCAATTGCTGTCCCTGATCGCCATGGAGCCACCTGCTCAGTTCAATGCGCGGGATCTGCATGACGAAAAGCTGAAAGTGCTGAAGGCACTCGCCCCCGGAAATAAGGGAGACGTCTCGTCCTGGGCGATCCCCGGCCAGTATTCGGCAGGTCTGGTCGATGGCCAGGCAGCGATCAGCTACCTCAGCGAAGAACGAATCCCGGCTGATTCGCGCACGGAAACTTACGTCGCAATGAAGGTGCTGGTCGACAACTGGCGCTGGGCGGGAGTGCCGTTCTATCTGCGAACCGGCAAGCGATTGCCGTCGCGAGTGTCGGAAATTGCCATTCAGTTTAAGCAGCCTCCGCTCAATCTGTTCAACACTGTGGAATGTGAAGGGGATGTCTGCGAACTTGTTGGAACGCGGCCGAACAAACTAGTGTTCCGCATTCAGCCCAGCGAATCGATCAAGCTGTCGTTCTCGACGAAGCGACCCGGCATGCAGTACCAGATCCATCCCGTCACGATGGACTTCAACTACAAAGAGGCCTTCCAGCAGGCATTGCCTGAAGCCTACGAGCGGCTATTGCTCGATGTGCTACGCGGGGACTCGACACTCTTCATGCGCAGCGATGAACTCGAAGCGGCCTGGCAGTTTGTGACGCCTGTGCTGGAATACTGGGAAAACAACGAGGTTACGCCAGAACCGTATCGGGCAGGGACCTGGGGGCCGCGGGTCGCCGACACGATGATGATCTCGGACGGTCGCGCCTGGCGAACGCCATTGACGTGATCCGGCTGGCTACCTGGAAGTGATCTCCAGGATCAACGGGTGATTGCTGAGCGTCAGGTTCAGCGAGTCGACATCGGGGTGTTTCGCTGTCACGTCGGTGCCGAGGATCGGGTTATAAATGTTGACCTTGGCGAGTTTGCTCGCGAAGTGAACTGTCACTTCGTCCGAGCCTTTCAATCGTTCATTCCAGATCACCAGTTGGAACGTGCCGTCACTCTTTTGCAGCAGCAGGTCGTGGACTGTGGCGGGTTGCCGAGCGATCAAGTAGCTGAATTCACCTGGTTTGGCAGTTGAGCCCTGATCGGCCAGGATCGTGGTCAGGTTGTGCAGGTAGACGGCGGCCTTGCGCGGGGTATAGTCGAGTTTGAAATAGCCGAAGGACTGGTTGCCTGCTTCATCGGCGCGGTCTCGCAGCAGATAGACGGAGGTGTGAGTCCAGCCGCGCTTGAACTGCGCCAGGTACAGGCTCAGCAGGTTGAGGGCCTGGATTTCTTCGGTGACGGCACCGTCAATCGTGCAGCCGGTTTCGGTGGTGACTCGGGGAAGTGTCAGCAAATCGTTTTCGGAGTAGCCGCGGAAGTGCTTGGCCCAGGTGCTGCCGTAGTTGCCGAACAGCCCATCCACTTTACAGGCCGAGGTGGGGTCGGCCGCGTTCCAGGTCTTGTTGTCGGACAGGCCGGGTGAACCGGGGTGATAGATGTAGTTGTGAACATTGGCGAAGTCGGCGTACTTGGTTCCCGCGGGCAGCCTGGTGTCGGCGTCGGGTGGAATGGTCAAGAACTGCAGTCCGACGTTATCGGTCTGTCCTCCCTGTTCGCTGACCGACCAGACGGGATACTTCTTCAGCAGCGGATCGGATTTGACCGCGGCGTACATGTCTCGTTGGAGCTTTGCTACGGCGACCCAAGAGGGGGCTCGGCCACCCCCCGCCTCGCCCTGGTAGGTCACGCCCCAGTTGTTGGGTTCGTTATTCCCTTCAAAGGCGAGCAATGCGTCGGCTTCGGCGAGCGGCCTGGCGGTGTCGATCAACTTCTTGATGTCGCTGCCGCCGCTGACCAAGCCCCAACTGAATTTCACTCCCGTTTGCTTATGCAGGTCGAAGTACGTCTGCAGCGTGGTCGGGCCGTCGGTCGTCAGGCCTTCGATCCCACCTCGCACCCAGCGAAAGCCGCAGTACTTCACCATCTCGACCGTTTTTGGCAACGGCTGTCCGCGATCGGGGAAGGTACTGCAGATGCCAATGCTGTTCAGGAAGGCGGACGTGGGCTGAGCGACCGTGGGCATTGGTTTGCTGCTGGCCGTGGTCACGACAATCTTGTTGAACAGTTGCTCGTCGAAGTTCTGAGTTCCGAGCAACACCAGCTTCTGGAAAGAAGTGGTTGTGGAGTCCGTAAAGTGGACCGTTCCGCCCGATCCCTTGTTCCAGTCCTTGCTGGTGATCGTCCAGGTTCCGTTGGCTTCGCGCGTGATTTCGACATGGCTCAAGCCACCGCCATCGTGAACGGCGGCGTGGCTGACATCGATCTCGGTGGGAGCCCAATTCATGTCTTTGGGGGCGGCACCGTTGCTCGCAGTGCTCCATTGCACGGCCCAATTGGCCTTCGTGCGATGGAACTTGAAAGCGTAGCCATTCCCCTTCGTATCAAGCAACAGGAACGAGATCGAATCGGATCCCTGGGCGACGTCGCCCCAACCCCAGCCGCAATCGAGTGACAAGGTCAGCCGGTCGGGATTTCGGATTTCATCAAACGTCTTGGTCAACGAGCCAGCTGGTTTGTTGGCGGCGAATCGAGCGACTGCGCCTGGGTTCCTGGCGACATCAGTATAGGTGAAGACATCCCAGGCTCCATCGGCCTTCCAGCCCAGGGTCGCGAAGTCACCCTTGGCGAAGTCGCTGTCGACGATCTTATCGGCCAATCCGATCGAGGGAGAAAGGCCAAGTGTGGCAAGCAATGTGACGGTGAAGAGCCAGGCTGGTTTCATCAAGATCCCTTTGCGTCAATTCGTCGATGGTTGCCCGAAGGGGCCTCGTGTTGTGTATTCGTGAGTGTAAGCAGATCGTGTTCGGGATTGCAGCAGGATGATGCCGACCTGTGCTCTGAGGATTGGCGGTGCAGACGGAATGGTTTCTTGGATTTGCCGCGCGTTTGGCGATTCGAGCAATTGTTTACGAGTTTCACAGAAACGAAGCCGCCGGTGCTTCGAGTGACGGAATGCGGTTGCGACCGTTTTCAATTCGACTTAAATAGGAGCGACTTGATTCGAGACACAATCAGAGGGAGTTGAGACATGGAGCCAGCAGTGCTTGTGGCGGGGGCAGGGCCGGTTGGGTTGACGATGGCATTGGAGCTGACGCGGTTCGGAATACCGGTGCGGATCATCGATAAAGCGGCCGCGCGGACTGACAAGTCGAAGGCGCTCGTCATCTGGAGCCGCACGCTGGAACTGATGGATCGCGGAGGCTACAGCCAGGCATTTGTCGATGCAGGCTTCAAGGTGACGGCTGCGAATATTTATGCGGGGGCTCGCCAGGTTGCTCACGTACGACTTGATGAACTGCAGACGCCGCATTCCTATGCGCTGATGCTGCCGCAGAGTGACACCGAGCGACTGCTGGAAGAACAATTGAACGCCAGAGGGGTCAAGATCGAGCGGCAGGTTGAGTTGACCCGGTTTGTGGTAGATGCGGACAAGATCACGGCGACGTTGCAGAGCGCGGACGGTCGCGAAGAAACGCTGACAGTTCCATGGCTGATTGGCTGCGACGGTGCTCATAGCACCGTCCGGCATGGGCTGGGGATGGAATTCGTCGGCAATACGATGCTGAGCGATTGGATACTCGCCGACGTTCACCTGCATGGTCTGACCGACGACGCCAATGACGTGAACACGTACTGGCATGCCGACGGGGCGCTGGCGTTGTTTCCAATTTCACCGGGCCGGTATCGCGTGATCGCCGATGTGGGCGATGCCCTGACGGGGCAACGTCGGCCCGATCCGACCCTGGAAGAGGTGCAAGCCGTGCTGGACCAGCGCGGGCCGGGTGGGCTTGTCGTCTCGTCGCCGCTCTGGCTGGCGTCGTTCCGGATCAACGAGCGGAAGGTGGCAGACTATCGCGCCGGCCGAGTGTTCCTGGCGGGCGATGCGGCTCATATTCACAGCCCGGCTGGTGGGCAGGGGATGAATACGGGGATGCAGGACGCGTTCAATTTGAGTTGGAAACTGGCACTGGTTCAGCACGGTTTGGCGTCTGAAGAACCTTTGCTCGGGAGCTACAGCGCCGAACGAAGTGCCATCGGCCAGCAGGTACTGGTCGATGCAGGTCGACTGACGGCGCTGGCGACATTGCGATCGAGTGCGTGGCAGCAGTTGCGGAATCACGTGGCGTCATTTGCATTTGGGATGTCTGCCGTCCGTCAGACGATGGCGACGAAACTGACCGAGCTTTCGATTGGTTATCCGGATAGTCCACTCACGGTTGTCAGCAGGCATGGGCACGTGAAACCTGCTGCCGGCGAGCGTGTCCCAATCTCGAATAGAAGCACTCTAATGACGCAGGGAGCGACGCCCCGGTTCGTGCTGCATGCGGCGAGAGATCCTCACAGTGCCGATGTTATCGAACGCCATTCCAAGGTGCTGGCACCGGCGCTGCGACCACCATTCGATGAGGATCACATCTGGCTGGTGCGACCCGACGGATATGTGGCGACGGTGGTAGCGAGGGGCGAGTGGGATCGAATCGATGGATACCTGAACCTCATCTGTGGTCGATAGGTTAAGGCGGGTATGACGGCGACTCATCGGCGCG
This sequence comes from uncultured Schlesneria sp., assembly GCA_966211735.1. Classification (GTDB taxonomy): domain Bacteria; phylum Planctomycetota; class Planctomycetia; order Planctomycetales; family Planctomycetaceae; genus Schlesneria. The sequence goes on along the minus strand of CBIHQO010000063.1, from coordinate 3,169 downwards.
CCGCCACCGCTGCGCGGCGCGCACTACGACGATAATTCAACTTGGCTTTAGCAGATCATGCCTGCCAGGAGTGGCTGCACTTGGGACAGACGGTGGGGTTGCGATCGGCCAGCAGAGCGAGCAGGCCGACGGGGAAGAAGCAGATGGCGACAATGATCTGCCATGCCTTGAAGCCGCCGCGAGTCGATGGTTCACCACATTTGGGACAAGAGAGAGTTGCCATGGAGTTGCCCTGATTAGAGAAGGTGACGTAGCCAATTCAGAAGGAGCACCATCAGGATGACGGCTGTCATGCCGCGCGAGGTAATCATCGCAAGTTTGCTATTCATCTTGCCGGTTAGCGCCAATATTCGAATCGGCACCTGACTGATCACGCTAAGGCATAGCAGTGGGCCGGCAGGATTCATCTTGCAGGCTTGACCTGGATCGCCGTTCAAGACGGCGAAGATACTGCGAGTGACACCACAACCGGGGCATGGAATACCACCGACCGATTTAACTAGACAGGCATGCGGCAAAGCGTCCAGAGTGGCTTGGTGACGGACCACAAATGCAGCCGCCACGAAGAGAATTATCGCGCTGAAAAAGACGTTGAGATGAATCCGCCGTTCCGGATCTTGCTCAAGTCGTGCGAGCAGAAAATTCGGGACGAACGCGATATCCATTCCGGTTTTCCTGCTGGCCGGGATAGAGCGAAAGAAGTGATTGGCGAACAGTGTAACAAACGGAGCCGCAAGTTACACAACATCGAAACCGAGCATTGCGATCCGGCTCCTTGTTTAACCGCGTGGGCGACGCCCCGCGCATGACTCGGACCATGCGGATGCCAGAGCAATGCTTCCGGAAGGCCGCCGTCGAAATGCGCCCCTCAACCGTGACGTTGGATAGTTTGCGGCAGCGGACGCGCGGGGCGATGCCCGCGCGGTGAAACGAGGATCTTCACCGTCAGGCCAAGAGTTCTTTAATGACCTTGGCGGGTTCGACGCCGGTCAGCTTTTGATCCAAGCCCTGGTATCGATACGTGAACTGTTCGTGATCAAAGCCGAGCAGATGCAGGACCGTGGCATGGAAGTCGTGGATGTGGACGGGATCTTTGACGATGTTGTAGCTGAAGTCGTCAGTCTCGCCGTGGATCGTGCCACCTTTGGCTCCGCCGCCGGCCATCCACATGGTGAAGCAGCGTGGATGATGATCGCGACCGTAGTTTTCTTTGGACAGCCCCCCTTGCGAATAGATCGTGCGACCGAATTCACCTCCCCAGATCACCAGGGTCTCGTCGAACAGGCCGCGCTGCTTGAGATCCTGGATCAAGGCGTGGCACGGCTGATCGACATCGCGGCATTGGCTGGGGAGTCGTCCGGCAACGTTGGCGTGCGTATCCCAGTTGTTGATGTAGATCTGCACGAATCGAACGCCGCGTTCAACCAGTCGCCGAGCCATGAGCGCGCTGTTGGCGAAGGTACCGGGCTTCTTCACTTCGTCCCCGTACATCGACAGCGTGGCCTCGGTCTCTTTGTTGAGATCGGCCAGTTCGGGAACACTGGATTGCATGCGATAAGCGAGTTCGTACTGTTCGATGCGCGTGCGCGTTTCGGGGTCGCCGAGTTGGTTGTAAGTCAGTTCGTTGAGTTGCTTCAGGCCGTCGAGCGTCTTGCGACGAATTTCGCTGGGGACTCCGGCCGGGTTGTTGATGTACAGGATCGGATCGCCGGCACTGCGGAAGGAAGTCGCCGCATGTTCGCCCGGGAGATAGCCTGCCTGCCACAATCGAGCCGAAATCGCCTGGACCTGTTCGGTGTTGGTGGGTTTGGCAACCATCACGACGAACGTCGGGAGATCTTTGTTCAGCGAGCCCAGTCCGTATGAGGTCCAAGCTCCGAGGCACGGCCGACCCGTGATCTGATTGCCGGTCTGCATGTAGGTGATCGCAGGTTCGTGGTTGATTGCTTCGGTATGCATGCTGCGGATGAAGCACATGTCGTCGACCATTTTCTTGGTCCACGGCAGTAGCTCGGTCACCCACATACCGCACTTGCCGGCCTGCTCGAACTTGAATTTCGAGGGAGCGATCGGAAAGCGGGATTGTCCTGACGTCATCGTCGTCAGTCGCTGGCCGTTGCGAACTGATTCCGGCAGATCCTTGTCGTACCAGTCGTTCATGACGGGCTTGTAGTCATACAGATCCATCTGTGGCGGGCCGCCCACCATGTGCAGATAGATCACATGCTTGGCCTTGGGGGCATGGTGCAGCACAGGCAGGTGTCCGGATCCCGCCGTTGCCTCGGCTCCACGAGCAGCATTGCCGCCCAACAACGATGCGAGCGCCGCACCGCCGAGCACATTCGATCCCCGTTGGAAGAAGTGCCGACGGGTCATGTTCTGCAGATATTCTTGAACGGGATTCATGTTGCTGATCTCCAACTTGTATCTGATAGCCGGTGCGTGTTTGCGAAACGGATTGAGAGCAAGATCCGAGCTACTTATTGAGAACTTCGTCCAGGTTCAAGATTTCATTCGCCAGCATGGTCCAAGCCGCGAGCAGGGCGGGGTCGACAGTGGGATCTGCTTTCGACTCCCCTTCGGCGATCAGTTTCTTCGCGTCTTCCGCGTGTGATTGGTAGAACTCGCGCAGGTCCTTCAGCGAATTCTGCACGATCGGCATTTCGTCCGTTCGGAATGGCCGAGCCAGCAAACGCTTGGCGAGCAGATTCAAGCGAGCGACATCATCGGTCGCCGCGGGATTCTTCAAGATGGATTGAGCCAGATGGCGTGCTGCTTCGACGAACTGGACGTCGTTCAGCGTGACCAAGGCCTGCAGCGGAGTATCCGTTCGTTCACGGCGAACCGTGCAGAGTTCTCGAGCGGGGGCGTTAAAGATCTCCATCGAGGCGGGCGGGGCGGCTCGCTTGATGAAGGTATACATGCTGCGGCGATAGAGGTTCTCACCGGTATCGCGGCGATAATCTCGCGTGTTGCTGCCGATCATGGCGACGGCTTCCCAGACTCCTTCGGGTTGATATGGCTTCACGCTGGGACCACCGAGCTTTGGCACGAGCAGGCCGCTGGCGGACAGGGCGTAGTCTCGAATCACTTCGGCGTACATTCGGAAGCGAGGACCGCGCGACATTAACCGATTGGCGGGATACTTCTCTAGCTACTCTTTCGAGAC
>CBIHQO010000062.1:0-14364 GCA_966211735.1 uncultured Schlesneria sp. | reverse complement strand
GCCGAGATGCCACGGTCGAAGTCCCGCCCGTCAACAAGATTCACGTGGAGCCGATTGAATCCCGACTTGACCGCAAAGCGACGAATCTGGAAGAGGCGTTGAAACTGTCCCTGGAGTTGGTGAGCAAGGAAGCCACCGGCCGAATCGTCCTCATGAGTGACGGCACCGAGACCGACGGCGACGTGACGCGGATCTTGCCTGAATTGAAATCGCGCGGGATCGCCGTCGATGTCTTGCCGATCGAGTATGCCTACACGGACGAAGTCTGGTTGGATAGCCTGCAGCTTCCCGTGCAGGATCGCGCCGGACGAACAGACGAGGCCACCGTCCAAATTTCTGCTCTGACCGATGGAGTCGGCAGGCTGACAGTCAGTGACAACGGCGTCGTGGTAGCAGAGCAGCAGGTGACGTACAAGTCGGGTGCCAATCAATTCCTGATCCCGTTGCCTGAAGCTCATCCCGGCTATCACGAATACGTGGCGAACATCGAAGTGGCCCCTGCACGAGATGCTCTGAAGCAGAACAATACGGTATCCAACGAGTTGTTCGTGGACGGCGATCGAAAGGTCTTGCTGGTCACGAACGGCGTCAGGAAATGGCTCGACCTGCCTCCTTTGGAAGTCGCGATCCGCAAGGCCGCGCACCAGATTGAAATTATCGGCCCGCAAAGTCTGCCAGCGACCGTGCCTCAGTTGGCGTCCTACGATGCCATCATCTTTTGCGATGTCCATCGCTCTCAGTTCGACGCCGCGCAGCTTCAGGCGGTCCATGACGCTGTCTGCGATTACGGTGTCGGATTTCTCATGACGGGTAGCGCGAACAGCTTCGGGCCGGGCGGGTATCACGACACGGTCATCGAACAGATTCTGCCTGTTTCAGTGGAAGTTCCCAAGACTTCACAAACGCGAATTGCTGTCGCGATCATTATGGATCGGCTGCGGTTCCCGGATGGGGCCACATGGAGCAAGCGACTCACCAAACAGACAATCAAGCTGCTGCGCCCAGACGATGAGTCTTGTGTCGTGGTGGGTGCTGGTCAAGGCGGAAACTTGATTTGGCCCCTGACACCCACTTCGGCTTATGAGCAGCACGTGCCCGCTATCAATGGCGCCGCTTTCGATTCGATCTGGGAACTGGAAAACCTGATGCAGACGGGGTTGAATGAACTCCGGAAAAGCACGGCTGGGACACGCCATCTGCTCATTGTTTCCAGCGTCGGTCCCGGACGGCCCTCTACGGCGCTGGTCCAGCAATTCGTCGACGCGAAGGCCTCTATTTCGATCATTGCCACCCCTGGCCTGCGGGGGGCGAGTGACAATTGGATGCCGTCTGTCGCCGAGTTGACTGGTGGTCGATACTATCCGGCGAACGATCCGAATCAGATCGCTCAGATGCTGACCCAAGAGGTGAGACTGATCAATCGCGACGTGATCTGCTACAGAATCTTTGCTCCTTTGGCAGAAGGCGAATCGGCGATTGTCCGCGATCTCGGGAATCTGCCATCACTTGATGGATATGTGGTCACCACGACCAAACCGCGTGCAGTCACTCGCGTTTTGAACGTTCCCCCCGAGGGTGGGATATTCAAATCGCTTCATCCGCTGCTGGCGATCTGGAGGTCTGGGGTCGGGAAATCAGCCGCATTGATGACAGACCTCGATTCGACCTGGGGTCGCGACTGGCAGAAGTGGGACAAGTTTCCGCAGTTCGTCCGACAACTCCTCGCCGAACTGAGCCGGTCCAAATATCTCTGGATGGCGACGCGAGTGACTAATGGCGAGGCTCTCATTGTTGTCAATGATGTTCATCCTGATGAATCGCGCCTGACGATCGACGTGGAGGTGATCGGGCCCGATGAGAAAACGGTCCACGTGACACCCGAACAGATCGGCCCCAGGGCCTATCACGTGCGTGTGCCACTGTGGGGGTCTGGGCGTTACCGAGTGGCAGCGACGACCACGCGCGGGGACATCCAGGAATCGTCGTACGGCGGATTCGCGAATGCCGCGACCTATTCACCTGAATATCTGCAGTTCCGATCCCATCGCCAGACGCTGCAGCAAATTGCCGCCGCGACGGGAGGAAAAGTTTTAACCGGCGATCCTGGTCTGGATGCGGTGTACTCGCGTATTCCGCGGACTTATAAACAAGTCCCGGAAGCCAGCTTTGACTGGTTTCTGGTGGCGTTGGCATTGCTGGTCCCTCTGGAAGCAGTTGCTCGTCGGATGTGGACCGATGCGGCAGAAGCTGTGGAAGAACGGATCCATCCGATTCCAGCTCCCTCGTCGCCAACAATGGTCGGCCTGTTTCACGCGAAAGAATGGGTCACCGCGGCGCTTTCCGCGAAGGGAACTGCCAGAATGCTGGTCCAGATCTGGTCTCCACCTCCCATGCGAACGGCGAGCGTGTCGCCGCCCCTGAACACTGCGGATCAAACGGCTGTCGCTGACAATAGTTCTGCCTCGACGATCGAGAAACTGCTGATCCTGAAACAACAAAATAACGAACATTCGTAGTCTGATTTACTTGCCGGATAGGAGTCGAAAATGAGTGTAGCCAATGCACCTGTGGAAGCGGTCAGCGCTGAAATGCTCGAGGCGGAAGCCAAGCAGTTTCAGCAGGAGTTTGCGGCCGTGCGCCAGGCGGTCAGTCGCGTGATCGTCGGTCAGGAACGGACGATCGAAGCGTCGCTGACAGCGATTTTCTGCGGCGGAAACCTCCTGCTGGAAGGGGTGCCGGGACTCGGCAAGACCGAGCTCGTCAAAGCACTGTCGCGAGTGCTGGAACTCGATTTCCGACGCATCCAGTTTACACCCGACCTGATGCCGGCCGACATCATCGGGACCAGCGTCATGTCCAGCGACGAGCATGGCAAGTATCGGTTCGAATTCCGCAAGGGTCCGATCTTCACGCAACTGCTGCTGGCCGACGAAATCAATCGCGCGTCACCCAAGACGCAGTCGGCATTACTGGAAACGATGCAGGAACATTCGGTCACGACCAGCGGGACGATTCATCAGTTGAAAGAACCGTTCTTCGTACTGGCGACGCAGAACCCGATTGAGCAGGAAGGAACGTATCCGCTGCCCGAAGCACAGCTCGACCGCTTCATGTTCAAAGTGGTTGTGCCGTTCCTGAACCGTGAAGAACTGAACGAAGTGGTCAGCCGTACGATCCTGAAGACCGCGGTCGAGATCCCCAAGATCATCGACGGCGATCGGATCATGATCCTGCGCAAGACGCTGGATAAGGTCGTCGTGACGGATGCTCTGCGCGACTATGCCGTCCGGCTGGTGCTGGCCACGCATCCCGGCACCGACTTCGCACCGCCGCGAGTCCGTCAGTTCGTCAAATGGGGAGCCAGCCCGCGAGCGGCCCAGGCCTTGATTCGCGCGGCTCGAGTGCGAGCGCTCGCCGAAGGTCGGGCGCATGTCGCCTTCGAAGATATCCGACATTTCGCGACCGAAGTCCTCGGTCACCGCATGCTGCTCAACTACGACGGTCAGGCCGAAAACCTCGACCTCGCCGAGTTGGTCGGTGAATGCGTGAAGGGCTTGCAGGAACGTATGTAACGTCCGCATTGATATTCTAATGTCTCGATCGAACGATCTTCGAAATGCTTCTTTCATGACACGATTGCTAGATCAACGAATGCAAGTCTGCTCACGAATGAGCGGCATGCCCTCCCACGGTTATTTGTATTCGCGATCATGGGTGCCACGTTTTGGAGTCTTCGACAAGGCCGTGTCTTCTGTCCTCGTCTTCCGGCCCAAGGGGCCAGCCGTTCACTTAGCCCGGGCCCTTCGGCCCGGGAAACAGAATCCAATAACAACTTCTTGAGGCCTGAAGGGCCGGCCGTTCCGTCTTCAAGAGTTGATGTCTCGTGCCGTTGGACAGAGACGCCATGCGAGAGGAACTCTCAGCTCCGTGGGCCTGAAGAAAAAAAAGAGACGCTCGACCTGAATGCAGTCATGTCCCCATCCTTCGATTTCACAACTGTGTAGATCATCTATGCTCCAAAACCGCGGCACCCCAATTCACAACACCGTCGACATGATCACTCATGGCCTGGTGGCGATCCTCATCTGTTGTCTGGCTGCGCCTGCCTGGGCCGCTGGTCCCGACACGGACAAGTTCCTGACGACGGGTCAGTTCGACCAGGGGATCACTGCGCTTGAAGCTCATTTGAAAGTGCAACCGAAGGACGACAATGCTCGGTTTGGCCTGGGCATGATTCGCCTCGTGAAGGCCATCGAATCGTTCGGCCAGAAGCACGCGGCCTATGTTCCCCAGACTTACGGCAACGCCGATCTGAAGCAGGTCTTCGGCACGATCCCGGCTCCGAAAGAACCGCTCACCTATCCACGATTGCGACAGATTCAACAGGAATGGCTCGACGATCTGGCTCGTGTGGAAGCCGTGCTGTCGAAGATTGAAGCGGCGGAAGTGAAGTTGCCGATTCATGTCGCGAACGTCTCGCTGAAGTTCGGCGGTCCAGATGGCGAGTCGCTCAACTTGCTCCCTTTGCTGCGTGAATCGCGAATCACGGCCCAGGGGAAAGAAGAAGACTTCGTCGTGGCGTTCGACCGTGCGGATGTCGACTGGTTACGGGGTTACTGCCATTTGATGTCGGCCGTGTTCGAGGTCGGGCTGGCATACGACGGGCAAGAGTTCTTCGACATCTTCATGCCTCGAGTCCTGCAGCATGTGAAGACGCCGTATCAGTTCATCGTCGACGAAGCGACTGGTTTCAAGGGAGACAACCCGTTCGAAGATGGTGGCCGATTGCTGTATGGCTTTGTGGCGGACATCATCGCCGCGATTCATGTCACCCGGTTTCCTGCCATCGAGCCCAAGCGAATGACGGTCGCGCTCGCCCATCTGGAAGCAACTGTGCCCCTCAGTCGGCAGATGTGGAAACATGTACTGTCTGAAACTGACGACGATCAGGAGTGGATCCCGAGTCCCAAACAAAAGGGAGCGATCAATGTCGCAGTCACCCAGGAAATGATCGATCATTGGCAATTGGCTCTCGATGAACTCGAAAAGATCCTGCAGGGAAAAAAGCTGCTTCCGTTCTGGCGAGGCAAGACGGAACTCGGCGTTAACCTGCGACAGGTCTTCGTGAAGCCCGGGCGTCTTGATCCGATCTTGTGGCTGCAAGGTGCCGCGGCGGCTCCGTATCTTGAAAAAGGGGATGTCACCAGTCCCCAAACGTGGCAGAAGATTAATGGGGCGTTTGGTGGTCAATTCCCCAGCTTTGCGTTCTGGTTTAACTGAACTTTGTTTGCGATTGGATTGAGTGAATGGCGGTTTGTCCGATTTGTCATGCTGAATTCGAATCCCCTCTCGAGGGGCGGTTATGTGACCGCTGCGCGGCCGAGGTGATTGCTCACGATACATACCGTCCGGGCGATTTGCGGTTTGTCGGGGTCCTGGCAGGGTGGCTGTGTGCGGCGATCTTGTCGGTGCCCGGTGCCTTTTTCGGTTACTACCTGGGTCGGGTCTTTGATCGAGCTTCGACCGGTTGTCTGATCGGTGTGATCGTGATGTCGCTGGTCGGGTTGGGTCTCGGCTACCTGATCGGTCCTCGCATCTGCCTGAAGATGGAAGCTCGTCGTCGGTCTCAAACGTAACGTTGGAACGTCATGGATAACACCAGTCAATTCACGTCGCTGCTGACAAACGCGACGCTCTCACGGGTGGAGCGGATGCGGATGCTGCCGATGCGCCGTCGCACCAATCGCAGTCGCGGCGAACACCTGGCCGGAAAGGGTGGGACCAGCACTGAGTTCAACGACTACCGTGATTACGTCGCGGGCGATGACATGCGCTACGTCGACTGGAACATCTTCTCGCGCCTGAATCGTCCCTACGTCAAGCAGTATCGCCACGAAGAAGAAATGCATGTCGTGGTGCTGGTCGACGCGTCGGCCTCGATGCAGTTTGGCGACAAGTTTCAACGAGCTAAACAACTGGCCGCGTGCTTTGCCGTGATGGGCCTGATGAACATCGAAAAGGTCAGCGTGTTTGCCTGCCAGCACGCGGGCCAGACCCCGCTGATCCTGTCGCCCTGCACGGGCCGGATCAGCATGAAACGCGTCTTCAAGTTTCTGGAAGACATTCCTCCCGGTGGTGACTTTCCGATTGAACAGGCCGTCGAATCGGTTTTGATTCAACATCGTGGTCGTGGCATCGCCGTGCTGCTGTCCGACTTCCTGACGTTCGGCGCGATGGAACGGCCGATGAACATGCTGTTCAGTGCCGGCCTGGAAGTCTTCGCCGTGCAGTTACTCAGCGGGATCGAACTCAATCCCGAGTTGACGGGCGATCTGCGCTTCGTCGACTCGGAGAACGGTCACACACTGGATGTCTCGTCGGTGGGCGATCTGCTCGGCTTTTATCACGAGCATCTGAATGGTCTGCAGGACTATCTTTCGACGCTCTGCCGCCAGCGCAGCGGCCGCTTCATCTGTCTCGATTCGTCGCAAACAATCGACGATATCCTGTTCGACGTGCTGAAGCGCAAAGGATGGGTCCAATGAGGAAAGGGAATTGCAAATTGAGAAATGCAAATTGCAAATTGCAAATTGGAAGAGGTGAAGCAGTGGAGACGCAGTCGTTCAACGGCGTCTGGTCTGCTCTTCCTCAATTTTCAATTTGCATTTCGCAATTTGCAATTTGCAATCTCTTCTCATTTAAAAATGTCTTCTCATCCGAAGGAGCAGCCCAATGACCTGTCCCGGCTTCTCCGCCATGATCCACGCCTGGTGGTTTCTACTGCTGATCCCGCTGATCATCTTCTACTTCTTGAAGCTGCGTCGTCCACGGATGGAGATTCCGTCGCTCGCCCTCTGGCGGCAGGTGGTCAACGATCAACGCGTCAATTCGCCGTTCCAGAAGTTCAAACGAAATCTGCTGCTGTTGTTCCAGATCCTGCTGCTCTGCTGCCTGGTGCTGGCCGCGATGCAGCCGTACCTGTCGAGTGGCACGCAGCAACATCAGAACCTGCCGGTGCTGATCGACACCTCTGCGAGCATGGGAGCATTAGACGGCCCCGGTGGAAAGTCACGCCTGGATGAGGCCAAAGAAAAGGTCGGCAAGCTGATCGACGATCTATTGCCGGGTCAGCAATTGTGCTTGATCTCCGTCAATGGCGGGGCACGTCGCCTGACGGACTTCACCAGCAACAAACGACTGCTGCACGAGTCTCTCTCGCAACTAAAGGTCAGCCAGGTGGCCAGTCACCTGGAAGATGGCTTCCGCTTGGCTCAAGCCTTGTCGCGAGCCTTCCCCATTGATTCGGTAATGTTGTTGTCCGATGGAAATGTTCCTCACGAAGTCGAATTTGAACTCCCCTTCAAACTGAACTTTCAGCGGCTGAAGGCCGGCGGGCCGAACATCGGGATCACCGACCTGAACGCTCGTCGATCGCGGAATGGTTGGGATGTGTTCGCTCGTGTCGAAGGATCGAAGGATGCGAAGACACTGGCCGAGTATGAGCTGCTGCAGAATGGAGTGGTGATCAAGTCGGACTCGATATCGATTGAGGGCACAAAGGCCGAGCGGTTGGTGTTTAAGGTGGCCGCCGAAGTCGCGATGTCGATCGAAGTGCGGATCAAACCCGATGGATTCGATTCGCTGCAGTCCGATAACGTCGCCTATCTGGACTTGCCCAAGCCCCGGCCGCTGGCGGTCTATTGCCCCACGGACATGGAGAGCTTCCGCAAGGCATTGGCGATCATTCCGGATATCAACCTTTATCCTGGAGACGAAGGAACGCCGACCGCCGTCGATCTGAAGTTCGCTCAAGGCCCGCTGTCGTCCGGGCCCGAAGCGCGAGTGAACTTCAACGTCGGATATGTTCCCGAGGACATTGCCTCGTTGGTCGAGATTGAATCCGGGTTGGCCGACATTGTCGACTGGCAACGGACGGCTCCGCTGTTGCAGCATGTGCAGTTGCTGGATGTGCAAATTGGTGATCAGCCCAAACTGACGAAGGGCGTGACCGAGCGAGACTTTGAATTGGCCGGCTACGAGATCCTGGCTCAATCGCGCACTGGACCATTGATCCTGGAGCGAACCGGCGGCGGTCGAACGGACTTTCAGTTCCTGTTTCATCCCGATCGATCATCACTGGTCTATCGCGTCGGCTTTCCCATCCTGGTGCAGAACGCGGCTCAGGTGGCGTTGACTCGTGCGGCTCTCTCCGAAGCGAAGGCTCTTCCTGCCGGATCATTGCCGCCGCGAAAGGTGCAGCCCGAAACCGAGTATCGCGTGTCCGGGCCTGAGGGCTTTACGGATTCGGCCAAGAGCGACAAGGATGGTTTCCTGATGGGGCTGGGGGCTCCGTATGTCGGCATGTATGAAGTGACCGGCGAATCCGAACCGCAGCGGATCGGGGTTAGCTTGCTGTCGTCGCAAGAATCGTCGATGAGCTCGGTCGAGAAGCTGAACTTCCCTGAAGTCTCAGTGGGTGCGGCCACGCAAACCGTGAAGACCGACCAACCGCTGTGGACCTGGTTTGCAGTCGCGGGGTTACTGTTCTTGATCCTGGAGTGGTGGTACTTCCAGAAGAAGCCAGCCGGAGTTCCGGGATGAACGCCTTCACTGCATTGAACTACTGTGCTCGAGTTCGCCGATGGGGCTGTACCGTTGGCTTGTTCGCCTTGCTGCTGCAGCTTGTCGGCGCAACGACGCGGGCTCAGGAAAAGCCGATCGAGATCGAGCAGTCGGGGATGCAGCCCACGATTCAGGTCGGTCGCCCGATTCCGACCTGGTGGGATGTCAAAATTCGCGGCACCGCTCTGGTCGAGGGGCGGATCGAATTCCAGTTGAAGAACATGTCGAAGCTGCTGGCAACGGTCACGACCGAGGACCTCGCCCTGACGGGGCCTCAACAGCGGATCAAGGTGATGCTGCCTCCGATCAGCGACGACGAACCGATCGATCAACTGCAACTGCAGATCAAGTTTCATGGGAAACGATTCAATCAGGATCTCGGCGCACCCATCCTGCGTGTGGCGATGTCGAAGTCGCGATCGTTCATGGTGCTGATGGGCGCGTCGCGACTCACACCGAAGCGATCCGTGGAACGCGACCGGATCAATCGGCGCCTGGCGTTTGAATCCATGGCTACGGGATTGGACGACTCGGTGAAGACGATCGTCACGTCCCTGGAACCGGCGGATATGCCCCAGGAACCGCTGGGCTATTGTGCCTACGAACTGGTGGTGCTGACGGGCCCCGAATTCCGATTGCTCAAGAAGCCGCAGTTGGAAGCGCTCGCCGCCTGGGTTCGTGCCGGGGGCAGCTTGTATCTGGAACCGACGGGTGTTCTGGAAACATATCATGTCGAGTTCTTGCGGAATCTGACGGCTTTCGGTCCCAGCGATCTGGTGATTCAACCCGATTCGAAGGGACGATTGATTCCCGGCACGATCTGGAATGATGAACGATTGCTGCTGCTGCGAAATGGCCTGGGTCGAGTTGCCTTGCGAGTCGACGATGAACATCCCGATGAATCCTTCGATACGCCTGCCTGGCGAGAGGCCACCGCTTTTTTGTGGAGACTGCATGCCAGGCAGATTCAACTGGTCAAAGAGACTCCTAAGTTGAGGCTGAGTGAACTGCTGGGGACGAATCGGGTCGACACGCCCGTGGGCCAATTCAACATCCAGTCGGGACGCCTGTCGCTCCCGTTGCTGACATCGACGACGGAGTTGCTCGACTGGTTGATGCCGGACGGTGTGCGGATGGTTCCGCTGTGGGTGCTGGCTGCCATCCTGTTTTCGTTTGTGATTGTGATCGGCCCGGTGGACTACTTCGTCCTGGGCAAACTGAAGGCTCGGAAGTTTACCTGGATCACATTTCCGCTGGCGACGTTGTTGGTCACTGGTCTGACAGTCTGGATCACGAATCGCTACATGTCGTCGTCGGAAACGCGTCGAGGCATGGTGTTGCAGGATCTCGGCGACGACGGCTCGATCGTTCGTTCCAGTCGCTTTGAACTGCTGTTCATTGCCTCGTCGCGAGTCATCACGACTGACGTCCGCAAGGGAGTGTTTTCGGCGTTGGGGAAGGGGCAGCTGATCAGCGAAGATCAATTGTTCCAGCCGCAGATGGCGTCTCGAATGATTCGTCGCGGTCGCGGAATGGGAGAGGTGACCGAGAAGAAACCGCCTCAAATGGCCGGTCGCATTCCAACCGAGTTCACCGTGACGCAAGAGCTGGCCAAGTGGACACCCCAGTTGAACCGCCTGTTCTGGATTCCCGGACCCGTGCAGGAAAACAAGATTGACTGGCAAGCATTGTCGGATGGCGTTACTGATGAGATGCTGCGGAGTCACGATCTGTCTGGCGAATTTCAGGGGTTGGTTACACAGCAGTTTGGTCCCCAGACGATGGTCGCGTGTCTGGCCGGTCAGACGAGATGGGCGTTCAATCAGCATCAGCCAGGTTGGCGGGCCAGGAACGGCGGGCAATTCCTTCATGATTCCATCATTGGGCTGTATCAGCAGCCGCAGCTCCCGGGGGAGATGCTGCACCAGCCGGAATTGTTTCGCTGGTTGTATCAGCATTCGGTCGCTGCCTCTTTTGGTCTGTTCACGGTAACCTCGCAAATTGGTCCGACGGGCGGAGCGGACCTGAACGACCTGCCGATCATGGATGACACCGATCCCGACCAACGGCTCTTGATCGTGGTTGTCCCGCGCGAGGATGACTATCTGGTCTATCGGAAATTGATTCGCAAACAGAAATAGATTTGGACGTGGTGAACGACATTTCAAATACGGAGGATTCGGCAGCGCCGCCACAACCCAGCCTGCTGGCTCGCTGGTGGCCCGCGATCAAATGGACGCTGTTCGCGGCGACGATGTATTTCGTCGGCAAGCGAGCCGTCGCGCTCTGGCAGTCGAGCCCCCCGACGGAGTTGCGAGTCGATGTCTGGTGGTTGATCCCCGCCGCGGCTCTGTATCTGATCGGTTGGTTCCCTTCGATCTGGTTCTGGCATGCGTTGCTGAAGCGATTGGACCAGCACGCCGGCGCGTATGAGACGACTCGGGCTTACTTCATCGGGCACCTGGGCAAGTACGTGCCTGGCAAAGCGATGGTGCTGCTGATCCGGGGTGCGTTGCTGAAGCAGGCCAATGTCAGCCCGGTGCTGGCAGCATTGACAGCAGCTTACGAAACCCTGGTTTCAATGGCGGCGGCGGTCGCGATCTCGGTCGCCTTAGCCCCCGTGGTGATTCCCGATGCGATGTGGGATCGTCTGCCATCTTATCTCCACTTTCTGCGGCAGCAGCCATTCTGGGTTCCGTTGCTGGTGGTGATCGCCACCGTGGTGAGCACGCCCTTCAGTGCCTGGTTGTTTACTCGAGTGGGACGCAAAGCATTGCCGCGCGGGACCGAAGCGCCGGCGGTGGGGATCACGTCGACGCTGGTGCTGCAGGGCCTGGCGGTGACATCGCTCAGTTGGATCTGCAATGCGTTCAGTCTGGGCTGCACGATTCAATCGATCTCCGATGAACAAGTGAGTCTGTCGCAATTTCCGGTCTGGCTGGCCAGCGTGACTCTGTCGACCTTTCTCGGCTTCGTCGTCCTGATCGCCCCCGGGGGACTGGGCGTCCGCGAATGGGTTCTCGTTGAGGTCTTGAAAGATCAGCCCTCGATTGGAAGTGATAAAGCGATCGTTGCCGCCGGTCTGTTGCGACTGGTCTGGTTCGTTGCAGAACTGGTCATCGCGGGGGTGCTGTATCCGATCAAGCCGCGGCGAATGGTTCCTGCGGCCGTCGGCGCGCCGCTCTGACGAAGTCCATCGGGAAGTGTTAGCTGTCATTCCTGCGGCTCCTGTTTCTTCTCCGCCGCTGGCCGTTCTGGTGGCAAGCTTCCGGGGCTGATTGATTCGAACAACTTCACCGCTTCCGCATCGCGACGCTGCGTTCCCACGGCATAGGTGCCGATGACGGCTCCGCCGCGAGCATAGTGACCGATCGCAACGCCCCCGCAGGCGATCCCCCCGACCGCGATTCCGCCCAGGATCAGACCGCCCACCGTGATCCCCCCGATGGCCAGGCCGCCGAGCGAAACTCCACCAATCGCGATGGCACCTCCGGCAACACCCCCGATGGCAATCAGGCCGGTGGCCATGTCGCCGATCGCGATGATACCCCGAGCCAGGCCGATCGATTGCCTGGTGGAAGAGTCCGGGCCGAACGCGATCGAGATCAGCGGCAGCCCAAGGATGTTCCACTCGGAGCTATAGCGAACGGTTCGTTTTTGTTTGGCGGCCTGAGTCATTGGATCAACCTACTTTGGAGTCGTTGCTGTGACATTGCCGAGCGTCATGTGAATCTGTTGCTCGACCATCGTGCGGTATTTGCCTCCTTCTGACATCAGTTCCTGATGAGTTCCGGTCTGGCTGATGCGGCCGTTTTCCATGACGACGATCAGGTCGGCACCGGCAATCGTGCTCAGGCGGTGGGCGATCACGAAGCTGGTGCGGCCCTTCATCAATAGACTCAGGCTTTGTTGAATCAAGCGTTCGCTCTCGGTGTCCAGGTTGCTGGTCGCTTCGTCCAGGACCAGCAGCTTGGGATCGGCCAGGATCGCACGGGCAATAGCCAGTCGTTGCCGCTGGCCGCCACTGAGGCGGACGCCTCGTTCGCCGATGACGGTGTTCAGGCCGTCGCTGAGGCGGTCGATGAACTCCATCGCGTTGGCTGCTTCGGCGGCAGCTCGCACTTCGGCCTCCGAGGCATCTCGGCGAGCGTAGGCGATGTTCTGACGGATCGTGCCATCGAATAGAAACACGTCCTGTTCGACCACTCCCAGCAGTGCCCGGAACGATTCCACGTCGTAATCGCGCAGGTCACGGCCATCGAGTGTCACGCGGCCTGATGTGGGATCATAGAACCGAGCCACCAGATTGCTGAGCGTCGTCTTGCCCGCACCACTGGGACCAACGAGAGCGACGGTCTGGCCCGCCTTCACCGACAACGAGACATTCGTCAGCGCGGGGATGTCGTTGCCCGGGTACGTGAACGAGACATCCTCGAAGGCGATGGCGCCGGCCACGTCGCGTTTTTCGGCTCGCAATGAATCCGGGTTCGACGGCATCTCGCGCGATTCGGCGAGCAGATCCAACACTCGATCCAAACCGCTGAGGCTGTTCTGGAACTGCGTCGCGCTGGAGGCTAACGTGGCGAGCGGCTCCAGCAGCATCAGCAGGTAGACCAGGAACATCATCAGGTCACCAACGGTCATGTGTCCCTCGAGGACTCGCCAGCCGCCGTAGAAGAGCAGGGCGGCACTGGCCATCGGGATCAGGGCTTCCCAAACCATCTCGACGATCCGCATCCACCACCAGGCGTACAGTTCCTGTCGAGCCATCAGGTTGTTTTCGGTGGTGAACCGAGCCGCTTCGCGCTTCTGCCGACTGAACGCGCGCACGATGCGCATCCCCGCGAAGGCTTCCGTCGCCGAGGCATCGATCATTTCACGCTGCTTGCGGATCACGCGGAATTGCGGCCGGATGCTGTTGATCCAGGCTCGATGCGTGAGATACACCATCGGCAGCAGGATCACGGCACCCAGCAGCAGCGTCCAGTCCACCCAGGCCAGAATGATCAGACTGCCAATCAGTTGGATGACGGCTCGCCAGGGGTTGAACAGCATGCCAAAGACCAGTTCCCCGACGCTGCCGCCATCTTCGCGCAGGATCGACGCAACGCCGCCCGAACGCAGTTCCTGCACGCGATGCAGTGGCAGTCGCACGGCATGCTCAAACACCGCGCGACGCAGGTTCAACTGGATCTGCTTGGAGATCCGCGTGGCATACCACCGGCCCCAGATGTGAACCAGCAGCTTCAGCAGCGTCACGGCCGACACCGCCAGCACCGTGGCCAATAGCAGCGACTTGGGATCGGCCAGCGACGGAAACCGCTTCAGCCAGAACTCGGGCAGCGTCTTGCCGGTCAGACCGTAGTCGATGATGAACTTCGTCCCGGCCGGTGGGAGCAGGCCGAGCACCGTTGAGATCGTGACCGAAGCCAGGATGGCGATGACCGCTCCGCGGAACGGGACGAGCAACTGCAGAAACTGACCGACCAGTTTGCTCGACGAGCGGACTCGATCTTTCGGCTTGCGATGGTCCCCGCTGCCATGAATCGAACCACCGGGTAGTTCCTTGCGATTCAGTTTGCGACGGTACTGCTCAAAGCGAGACCGGCTGGAAGTAGGCTGGGGGCCAGTGGTTGAAGCGGCCGTCGGTGTTGTGGCGGAGGTCGCGGTCTGTTCAGCGGATGTAGTTTGCATGGCCCATTCTACGGTGGCGTCCGCCTGCAAGGAAATCGTCAGCAATCA
>CBIHQO010000061.1:0-14378 GCA_966211735.1 uncultured Schlesneria sp. | reverse complement strand
GCTCTACGTATTGGGACTGGTGGACCAGCCGTTTTTGATCGAGAACTTGCAGCATTCGGAACCTCACGTCCGACTCTGGGCCATCCGGCTGCTGACGGATGCCTGGCCACTCGACACGATCATGGGCGAGCGGCATCCTCAGGCCTCTTCAACGATTTCGGAAGCGGTCTTCGCAGAATTGATCCGCGCTGCAAGCGACGACGAGTCCCCTTTGACGCGGTTAGTGTTGGCTTCCACGTTGCAGCGTCTTCCCGTCGATCACCGGCTGAAACTCGCAGCCCCATTGGCTTCTCGCGTTCGGGACGCGTCAGACCACAATCTGCCGCTCATGATCTGGTACGGATTGCTGCCCGTCGCGAAGTCGCAACCTGCCGAGTTGGCTCAATTCGCCGCACGTTGCCAGTTCCCGACGACGCGCCGTCTGATCGCACGCCGACTCGCCGAGATGATCGATGAGCAGCCACGTGCCGTAGAGACCTTGCTGACCGCCGCCAGCGCGAATGCCGTGCTGTCCGACGTTCTGCAGGGCCTGTCCGCAGGCCTGGCCGGGCGACATAAAGTGAAGGCACCAGCCAACTGGTCGACACTGCAAAGAGACGTGGCCTCGTTGGATGACATCAAGCTGCACGATCAAGTACGTGATCTGAGCGTCCTGTTTGGCGATGGACGGGCGCTGGACGAAGTTCAACGAGTAGCCCTGGACGGCAAGGCGGAACTCGCCGCACGGCGAGCCGCATTGCAGACGTTGATCGACAATCGAACCCCCGATCGCCGCAAGGTCTGCGAGCAATTGCTGGGCGTCCGGTACTTGAACACGACCGCCATTCGCGGTCTGACCGAATTTGATGACGCATCAATCGGAACGAAGCTCGCCAACAGCTATCGCAACTTCTTTCCCGTCGATCGTCCCGCGGTGATCGATGCCCTGGTGACGCGACCGTCATTCGCCGCAGCACTGCTCGATCAGATCGCGGCTGGCAAGATCGCCAAGACGGATCTGACGGTCCTGCACGCGCGACAAATCCTCAGTTTCGGAAACCCCACACTCACGGCGCGACTCACCGGGATCTGGGGCGAATTGCGTGAAAGTTCGGCAGATCGACAGCGGTTGATCACCAAGTGGAAGTCTCAACTGACTCCCGAAGTTCTCGCCCAAGCCAATAAGCCGCGAGGCCGTGAAGTCTTCAACAAAGCCTGCGCGAACTGTCATCGGCTGTACGGACATGGCGGGCAGATTGGTCCGGATCTGACCGGGTCGGGTCGCCAGAATCTGGACTATGTGTTGATCAACCTGATCGATCCCAGTGCCGCTGTCGGAGCCGACTATCGCATGGCGGTTGTGGTGCTCGAAGATGGACGAGTGCTCAACGGCATCGTCGCGTCGAAGACAGATAAGGTGCTCACGCTGCAGACGGCGAAGGATCGACTAACCTTGGATCTGGCCGATGTCGAAGAGATCCAAACTTCGTCACAGTCACTCATGCCAGATGGTCTGCTGCAACCGCTGACCGACGATCAGATTCGTGATCTGGTCGCGTACCTGATGTCACCCACGCAAGTCCCATTGCCGGGCGAGCAGTGACGAATGTCACTGGGTGAGCAATTGCTCAACTCGACCAGCGTTACAGCGCACTGCATCTTAAGTTCCGATGAATTTCACAAGATACTTTCTAGCCAGCGTAGAACGGCATCGGGCGTTCTGGATTCCCAACCTGGGATTGGCTTCCCATACTGATGTCACTTGTGGTCCCCTCGAAAAATGGCTCGCGTGGCGAGTCGCGTGGGTGCTACCCGTTGGCAGAAGGAATGACGCATGCAACCTCGACGAATCTTCTCCTGTGCAATCGCTGGCTGGTTGTTGTCGATGTCTGTGGGACAGGCGGCCGAGTGGGGTTTGAAGGAAGGTGATCCGGCGATCAAGTCGGCCACGGCACTCGCCTTCGGTCCCGATGGGATCGTGTTCATTGGCGATGGCAAAGGAGCTGCGATCTTTGCGATTGGCACGGACGACACCAAGGGTGATGCTGCGAAAGCTCAGCAGAACGTGCCGAACCTGAACGGTGAAGTGGCCAAGGCGCTGGGAACGACTGCCGACAAGATCACGATCAACGATCTGGCTGTGAACCCGCTGACAGGCAACGTGTTTGTCGCCGTCACCAAGGGTCAGGGAGCCGACGCCGCTCCCGCATTGGTCAAAGTCGACACGTCGGGCAAGCTGTCCGAAGTCTCGCTGAAGAAGGTCGCCTTCCAGAAGGCCGAGTTGCCTGACGCTCCCGAAGACAAGGAAGTGACTCGCAACGGTCGCGCTTCGAACCCTCGCAATGATGCCATCACGGACCTGGCCTATGCTGAAGGGAAAGTCTATGTCTCGGGCCTGGCCGCAGGACAAGCCCCATCCAGCGTCCATCAGATTCCATTCCCATTCTCTGACGGCGTCAACGGGGCCAGCGTCGAGATCTACCATGCGGCTCACGGTCGCAGCGAAGACTACGCCGCCATCCGCACGTTTGTGCCGCTGAACATCAACGGCGAAGCCAGCCTGCTGGCCGGATTCGTCTGCACGCCACTGGTGAAGTTCCCCGTCGACGCCTTGAAGCCCGGAGCCAAGACCAAGGGAACGACGGTCGCTGAACTCGGCAACCGCAACAAGCCACTCGACATGATCACCTATCAGAAGGATGGCAAGACCTTCCTGCTGATGTCGAACTCGGCCCGTGGCGTGATGAAGATCAGCACCGAAAACATCGCGAAGAACGAAGGCCTGACGACACCAGTCACCGGTGGCGGCACTGCTGGTCAACCGTTCGAAACGATCAAGGAACTCGATGGCGTCGTGCAACTGGATCGCCTGAACGACACGCACGCCGTGATCCTGGTTCAATCGGGAACCGCAGCGCAGGATCTGCGAACAGTCCGGCTGCCATAGTCGTTGCGACTCAAGCTTGATTGTGAATTCACATCACCTCATCGTTTAACACGCGCTGGGGTGATGTCGTTTCCTGGATTGTCTATCCACGATCGATCCCTGTGAAGAACATCGAGCGGATGGTACAAATGACGGTGCATTCTGAATGTCTGAAACCAAGCTCGAAGTAAGCAGTCACACCATGGAACGTGATGACTTATTGCGATCTTACGGCATCGTTCCCAAACGGTTCGATCCGCCGAAAGTGGCAATCCGTTCGCGACTGACGGGCGGAAACATCTTCGGTCAATGGCTGGCATTCCTGATGTTCGGAGTCTGTCCGCTCCTATTGGCCGTTCTGCTGCTGATTGTCGTTCCGGTGCTGGAGGTGCGACTCGGACTGGCCGCCGCCTTCGGCTCTATTGGCCTGATATTAGGCTTCCTGATTGCTCGCGATGTGAATGAATGGGTGGAACTCGACGGCAACCTGCTGCGTTGGAAACATCTGTTTACCCGGATTGTTGATGAACGATCGATCAGCGAACTGGATTCGATCGTCACTCTCACTTTGGCCTATCGCACGGTGACCGTCAAAATCGTGGAAGGAATGCTGGGCCGCATCAAAGGATTTGAATTTCGCTTTCTGAATATGAAGCAGGGC
This sequence comes from uncultured Schlesneria sp., assembly GCA_966211735.1. Classification (GTDB taxonomy): domain Bacteria; phylum Planctomycetota; class Planctomycetia; order Planctomycetales; family Planctomycetaceae; genus Schlesneria. The sequence goes on along the minus strand of CBIHQO010000061.1, from coordinate 10,812 downwards.
ATTCGCATTTTCCGCGCGGATCCCAAGATGACAAATGTCCGTGAATTGCTGGAAGGGGTAATCGCTCGGATGTACGAGAATGGCGAAGTCGTCCCGCAGATCGAAGATTTCGAAGGGACACCGCTCGTTCGCCGCCTGACTTTGAATCGCCACTAGTCTGAGCATGCTGTGATCCACAGCACTCACCGAAAACCGCGAACTAACCGCTTGAACGCCTGGCTGATCTGGCTTTGGAAGCGATACGGGTTCGACACCAGCACGATCTTGCGAGTCGGCTTCGGGCCTGCCAGCGACCGATAGAGCCGCCGGTGGCTGGTGTCCAGCTTGGCTGCCATCGCCGGGACCAGGCTGACTCCGTGATCCAGTGAGACCAGTTCCTGCACCGTCGCCAGTTGACTGGTTCGTTCAACAGAGACCGGATGAAAGGACTTCTGCTGGCAGAACGACAGCACGTTGCCCGTCAGGCAGTGAGTCTCACCGAGCAGCACGAATGGCAGCGATTCGATGTCTGCGATCCGGATCTGCTTTTTCTCACGTAGTGGATGATCGACAGACATCACCAGCAGCAGTTCTTCTTCGAACAGATCCTCCACGTCGAGGTACTTCGCATCGATCGGCCGAGCCAGAATCGCCGCGTCGATTTCTCCGTCGGAAAGTTGCTTCAGCAGTCGTTCGGTCGTGTCTTCCTGAACGATCACGGTCGCCCGTGGATATTGACTGCCGAACTCTTTCAGTAGTTCTGGCAGCAGAAAAGGAGCGATCGTGGGGATCGCGGCGATGCGCAGGCGTCCGTCATCGCCATCGGTGAACTCGGCCGTCGCATCGTCAACCAGCGAGAGAATCTGTCTCGCCTTCGCATGCAGCCGTTGTCCGGCGTCAGTCAGGGAAACGCGCTTCGTCTGACGTTCAAAGATCGGCTGGCCGAGTTCTTCTTCCAGACGCGCCACTGATCGGCTGAACGCGGGTTGCGACAGCCCCACCGCTTCGGCGGCACGCGTAAAGTTACCGACTTCCGCCAGCTTCAGAACATGTCGTAACTGATCCAATTCCATGATGTTTGCCCTGGAAGTCACCATGCACAGTATGCATCGCTGACATTCTAGCGATGCATTGGACAGATTTCTCGATCCAGCGACAATTGGCCCCGTTGAGAATCGAGAGCCATGCAACGTCTCCCATGCTGAAGGGCAAATCCATGAACGATAATTCGAACCAGAACCCACCGTTGACCACGACCGCGGGGGCCCCCGTTTCAGACAATCAGAATGCCTTAACGGCCGGTCCGCGCGGGCCGGTGCTGATGCAGGACTATCAGTTGATGGAGAAACTGGCTCATCAGAATCGCGAGCGGATTCCCGAGCGAACGGTTCACGCCAAAGGTTGGGGTGCATTCGGAACGTTTACTGTGACGAACGACGTCACCCGGTACACCAAAGCGGCGATTTTCTCCTCGGTCGGTAAACAGACGGAGATGTTGGCTCGATTCTCGACCGTAGCGGGCGAAGCAGGCGCGGCCGATGCCGAACGCGATGTTCGCGGGTTCGCGTTGAAGTTCTACACGGAGCAGGGGAACTGGGATCTGGTCGGTAACAACACTCCCGTCTTCTTTATCCGCGATCCATATAAGTTTCCGGACTTCATCCACACGCAAAAGCGGCACCCGCGGACAAACCTGCGTTCGGCCACCGCCGCCTGGGACTTCTGGTCGTTGTCGCCCGAGTCACTGCATCAGGTCACGATCCTGTTCTCGGATCGGGGACTGCCGACCGACACGCGTCATATGAACGGCTACGGCAGTCACACCTATAGCTTGCTGAACGCAAACAACGAACGATTCTGGGTGAAGTTTCACTTCAAGACGCTGCAGGGACATCGGCACTACACGAATGCGGAAGCGGCGGCCATCGTCGGGCAAACTCGCGAGTCCTATCAGGAGGATCTGTTCGGCTCCATCGAACGTCGCGACTTCCCTCGCTGGCAGTGTTTCATCCAGGTGATGCCGGAAGCCGATGCCGACCGGACAACCTACAACCCGTTCGATGTCACCAAGGTCTGGCCGCATGGGGACTATCCGTTGATCGAAGTGGGCATCATGGAGTTGAACCGCAACCCCGATAACTACTATGCACAGATCGAGCAGGCCGCGTTCTCGCCGTCGAACATCGTGCCGGGGATCAGCTTCTCACCCGACAAGATGTTGCAGGCGCGGATCTTCGCCTATGCCGATGCTCATCGGTACCGCCTGGGAACGCACTACGAATCAATCCCGGTGAATGCGCCGAAGTCCCCTGTGCATCACTATCACAAAGACGGAGCAATGCGATTCTTCGAGAACGCGCCGAATCCGGACGCGTACTACGAACCGAATTCGTTCCATGGTCCTGCCCAGCAGCCGAACTTCGCCGAGCCGCCATTGAAAATTGACGGCGATGCTGCTCGCTACGATCATCGCGTCGGCAATGACGACTTCTCGCAACCGCGGGCACTATTCAATCTATTCGACGCCGATCAGAAACAGCGGCTGTTTATGAACATGTCAGAATCGATGGCCAGCGTTCCCACTGAGATCGTCGAACGACAACTGGGATTGCTGGAGCAAGTCCATCCTGAGTATGCCGCTGGAGTTCGCCACGCGTTATCGCTGACGCGGCCCGCATGAGTCGTTACAATTTGTCGCGACTCTTACTAAGGAATAACGATGAATCCGACCAAGAATGATTTGCCTCTCGAAATTCGCTCCAAGCTGTGCCAGTTCATGAATGAACGACTGGCCGATTTGATCGATCTGCAGTTGCAGACGAAGCAGGCCCATTGGAATGTGAAAGGCCCACAGTTCATCGCGTTGCACGAACTGTTCGACGAGATCGCCGGCGAGTTGCCGGAACACGTCGACACGCTGGCAGAACGAATTGTGGCACTGGGTGGCATTGCCGAAGGAACGCTGGCTCCCGTCAGTTCGCGAACCAAGCTGGCGGCCTATCCGTTGACCATCACCAGCGGCAAAGACCACGTCGAAGCGCTCTCATCGGCACTGGCCGCGACCGGAAAGCTGATACGAGCCGCCATCGATCATTCGAATGAACTGGGTGATGCCGACGCCGCAGATATCTTCACCGAGATCTCACGCGATCTCGACAAGAAGCTGTGGTTCGTCGAAGCGCATTTGCAGGGCTAATCGACGTTGCTTTAGCGAATTTTCCAAGAGCCGTGCCACTGGTTGGCCGCTTCGGACAACCAGTGCGATTTTCATCGCCGCCTTAAATGACGGCGCGGCTTCTTCATCCTGACTATTCGGTTGGGTCCCACTTTCGGAACATGTCGATAAAGACAAACCTGCCTTCGGATATGACCATCATGGTCAAATCACGTCGGCACTGGTTGTCCGAAGCGGCCAACGCAGTGGCACGCCTCTCGACGCAGGAAGCGGGGTACCATCGACTGGTGAAGACCCAATTTCGTGGCGAGATTCGGCAGGCTACCCTTCGATCCACATGATCGCGCCCTCTTTGTCCTGGTTCCGGATGACCGTCGCGATCTCGCGACGAGCCTGATCCGCCTTGGAGGGAGTGACCCCCGAGAGCAGTTCCATTTCTTCGGTCAGCGCCAGTCGAACTCGCTCGGACAGGTTTTTCATGATCTTTTCACGCAGATCATCGGGCGCGTTCTTCAGCGCCATCGCGACAACTTTTTGTTCCAACTGGCCCAACAGCTTCTGGACCGATCGATCCTCAATTCGCAGGATGTCCGTATAGTCGTACATCAACTCATCGACTTTGGCGGCCAGTTCGGGATCGCGTTCGGCCAGCGTTTCCATCAGGCGGATTTTTTCTTCACGTTCGACGGTCTGCAGGATGCCGATCAACGTTGTCACGCGGCGGTCAGTCCGGGCGACGGCCGACGGATTGACCGTGCGGCAAACATCCAACACGCGCTGCAGCACGCGACCCACGATCGCAGAACTGATCTGGACCTTGTCGGCCATCATCAGGAAGACGTTCTGTCGCTGCTCGGCCGGCAGAAGTTCCAGCACCTTGCCACTGAGCTCGGCGGGCAACTGCTTCAGCACCGTCGCAATCATGCGCGGTGTTTCGGCCTTGAGCGCAGCACCCAGGACTGCCGGAGGAACTTTTTTCAACGAGGTCACTTCGGCGCAGATCGCGGCGTCCTCAGGATCCTCAGCCGGCGGCGGCAGCATGTTCGGATCTTGCTGCGCCTGCGGCGATGGAGCCGTTGATGCCGGCGCAGCAGCCTCGAGTGTCGTGCTGGTCGTGTTCTCATTCGAAACAGGTCGACCGCCTGGATGCGGACTCGATTGCAACTGTTGCTGCAGGACGGGCGCACCCACGATGGCGGCCTGAACATCCTGCTGCAGTTCTCGGAACTCCTGCAGCACCTGCTCGGTCAGCGCGGTAAAGTCTTTTCGCTTCGTGACGGCCGAGACGATCGGTCGCAGTTTGCCTGCGGATTCGGGCCCCAGCATCTCGAACACCTTGTCCAAAGCTTTTGGATCAAGCCGAGCCAGCAGGGTGGCTGCTTTGTCGAGGTTGGTGATGGGGGCAGGGGCCTTGGCCATTTCAAAATCTGCTTTCGACAGTCCCGGAAGCGACGCCGGTCGCCGGCCTCACTAAAATCCAGACGAGATGTAGCATTCTCTGGCAATCTGGGGAAGATGAGCTCTGAGGCAATCGGCGTTCGAGGGCCCACGTAACGGCAACAGCCTATGACAGATCAGCCACCCGACCCCGCGATTGAATTCGCACGATTGCGGTCGAAAGCCGAAGCCGCCGACGCAAGTTGGGCCGGCGTTGTGACGGCTTTAATCGGGACGATCACGATCCTGGTGATCGCGATCCTGGTTGACACGACTAAAAACCAGGAACTGGTCGTGGTCATTCTGATTTTGTCGGGATGCGGCCTTTCCTGGTTGCCGATCGGACTGTTGTCCGGTTGGTTTGCTCATAAATGCTTTGCAGTGACGGCTTTCCAGCCGTCATTTGTCGCCGTGATTTTGGCCTCAATCGGGATGCTATCGACCTTGGGCTGGGGATTTGTCATGGTGCTAAGAGGCTAAATCATGCGAGATCAAAAACAACCCGATTGACGACGCGGGTCCGTGGGATACATTATCTATAGGGTCACCCAGCAAGGGAAATTGATGCACGCACGCCATTCGCAACCTCGCACCATCAGACGATGGCTGTCCGTTTTCGGACGGTTGGCGCTGATTGTGTCGTTGTGGAATGGGCCGATTCCGCTGGTGCATGCTCATAGTGCCGATGTCGACGAAGCGGCCGCAACCGAGACATTTACGGGGCACCTCGCCCACTATCACTCCGATGTCACCATCAATTCGCACATCGATTTTGGGTGGCATTGGCACCTGATCCCCAAGCCGGCGCATCACCCCGGCGAAGAATCGCAGGATGGCCCCTGTCCGTTTTGCCCGCAGGATTCTCAGGACAGTCAGCTTCAGACTCAGCAGGCTGTCAGTCCGTTGAACATCGCCACCGCCTGCACGGTCACCGCATGGCTGTCGAGCTTTCCGGAAGTCGGCCCTCGATTGAAGCCGACGGCGTCGACGCAATTTCTCGATACGTATCTGGGCTCGGTCTCGCTGGGAACGCTGCTGCGCGTCGCGCGCTGCTGATCTCGCCGACATTCTGAGCGTCTGATTCACGGTGCATTTCACCGGGATCGTTCTTGATTGGTTCCTCAAGCCAATCGCCCGACAACATGGCATTTTGCCAGTCGAACTCAGTCCTGGTCGGTCTGATTCAGGCACCTTGGACGTGAAGTTCCTGCAGAGACGGAGTTTATCGTGAAGCGGAAACTGATGACGGCAGTCGTTCTATTGTGTGCTACCGCTGGGGTCGCGGGTGGCTATCACCTGCTGACGACTCATCCTGACGTCGGCAGCGAGGAAAAGCCGACCACGGCCGTTCGTCGTGATCACGTCACATTGACGGATGCGAAGCTGGCGGCGGCGAAGATCCAGGTCGCCACGGTCCAGCAGCGAACGCTGACCCCGGTGCGAACGGTGCCGGGCCGAATCGAATACAACGGCACTCGGCACGTCTCGGTGAAGTCGCCCGCCGACGGGTTGGTTCAGAAAATGGCCGTCACCGTCGGTGATCGTGTGGAAGCAGGGCAACTGCTGGCTATTGTGAATAGCCCCGAACTGGGCGAACGTCGCGCGGACGTCCTGAAGCAGCAGGCCGATCTCGAGTTGGCTCGACGAGACCGCGACTGGTGGCGATCGATCCAGACGAACTTGATTGATCTGATGGCGAAACTGAAGCGACCACAAGAAATCGCGTCGCTCGAAGAAGAATTCCAGGACCGCATCCTGGGGGACTATCGCCGCGACATATTCTCGGCGTATTCCAAGTTCCGCACGGCCGAAGCCATCAATGCCAACTTGAAACCACTGAGCGGCGGCGTCATCAGTCAGCGAGTGGTCCTCGAACAAGCCTCGGCTCGTGATTCTGCGGCGGCCACGTTTCAGGCAGCGTGCGAGCAGGCGACATTCGATGCTCGACAGAAGGTTGGCAAGGCCGACTCGATGTTTGACGACGCCTCGCGCCGACTCGCCGTGGCCCGACAGCGACTGACTTGGTTGACAGGTCAATCTGTCGATCAAATCGGTGACCTCTCCAAGGAAGAAACGCTCAGCACCTGGCCGGTTGTCGCTCCGTTTTCGGCCACTGTTGAAGAGTTGATCGTGGCGGCCACCGAACGAGTTCGCCTGGGCGAAGATATTCTGGTTCTCGCCGATACCACCAAGCTATGGGTTCAAGCAGATATTCGTGACAAAGATTGGTCGGCGTTGAAGCTGTCACCCGGCCAAAAGATCCAGGTTCAAACTCCGGCTCTGCCAGATACGACGCTGGAATCGACGATTGCCTTCATCGGTCGCATAGTGAATCAAGAGACGCGCGCGACACCTGTCGTGGCTGATATTTCGAACGAAGACCGTTTGTTGAAGCCGGGCATGTTCGTACGCGTCCTGCTTCCCGACGGGCCGGCGGTCGAAACGATGGCTGTGCCGGAGTCTGCCGTGGTCAGGAGCGAGGGTCGAACGTACGTCTTCATCGCCACCAGTGAGCATGAGTTCACCCCGCGTGACGTGACGTTGGGCCTTGCCGTCGAACCCTGGGTCGAAGTGACAGCAGGACTGACGGTTGGTGATCGGATTGCCATCAGCGGAACCTTCCTGCTGAAATCGGAACTGCTGCTGGAACCCGAAGAATGAGGGCAGTGCCCTCAACCCAATTCGAGCTACCGCTCGGAAGCAGATCCCAACGCTCCCGTTGGTCGCTCATCAAAACATGCGCGCAAAACGCGATCTTCACGTGACGAAAGAATCCAAAGCCCATCATGCTCTCCTCGCTGATTGAAACATCGCTGAAGAACCGCATGCTCGTGATCTCGCTCGTCTTCATCATGGGGGCGCTTGGCGTGTATGCGGCAGTCGCTCTCCCGATCGATGCCGTCCCCGATCTGACGAATGTGCAGGTTCAGATCGTCACCGACGCCGGGGCCTTGTCGCCGTTGGAAGTCGAACAGTACGTCAGTTATCCCGTCGAACTGACGATGAGCGGCCTGCCTAATGTCGAAGAAATCCGCAGCGTTTCTCGACTGGGGATCTCGCTGGTGACGGTCGTCTTTCACGAAGGGACCGATATCTATCGGGCTCGACAACTGATCCAGGAGCGACTGGCCGATGCCGGCGAAAAGATCCCCCCCGGATACGGAACACCGCGGCTCAACCCACTGACGACAGCCCTCGGCGAAATCCTGCAGTTCCAGGTCAAGTCCGAGACCAAATCGCTGATGGAGCTGCGCACGATCCTCGAATGGCAGATCGCACCGCGACTGCGCCAGGTGGCGGGGATCACCGAGGTCAATTCGCACGGCGGCTACTACCAGTCGTACCAGGTGCGCCCCGATCCCGATCGCATGGCCAGCTTTGGCGTGTCGCTGTCGGAGATCTTCCTGGCGATGGAATCCAACAATTCGACCGCAGGGGGCGGCTACGTCGTCCATCATGACGAGCAGCGATTTATCCGCGGGCAGGCGTTGCTGACCTCCGTCAGCGACATTCAAAACGTGGTCATTCGGGCTGCCAAGAACGGATCGCCAGTCCTGATCAAGGATGTGGCCGACGTCAGTATCCAGCCGATGACTCGGCAGGGCGCAGTGACTCGCGATGGCAAGGGAGAAGCCGTGACCGGCATGGTCATGATGCTGTTCGGCGCGAACTCACGCGAAGTGGTCCATGCCGCGAAGGCGCGACTCGACGAGATCAGCACGACCCTTCCCGAAGGGGTCACGATCGAAGTCATCTATGACCGCGCCGACTTGATCGAGCGAACGCTGCACACGGTCGAAAAGAATCTGCTCGAAGGGGGCGTGCTGGTCATCATCGTGCTGTTGATCATGCTCGGCAGCCTGCGGGCCGGGATCGTAGTGGCACTCGCGATTCCACTGTCGATGCTGTTCGCCGCCAATCTGATGTGGGCCTTTGGGGTCAGTGCCAGCCTGATGAGTCTCGGTGCGATCGACTTTGGACTGATCGTCGACAGCTCGGTCATCATGATCGAGAATTGCGTGCGGCGGATCTCGCTGAATCGCGAAGGCCGTCCGCACGATGACGTGATTCGCGATGCAGCCGTCGAAGTCCGTAAGCCGACGATGTTCGGAGAACTGATCGTCGCCATCGTCTATGTTCCTCTGCTGGCATTGCAGGGCTCCGAAGGAAAACTCTTTCGGCCGATGGCATTAACAGTTCTGTTTGCTTTGGCAGGTTCGCTGGTGCTGTCGTTGACGCTGATGCCAGCGCTCGCATCAATGGCCTTACCCGCCAAGATGGAAGAGAAAGAGATCTGGCTGATTCGCGTCTTGCATCGGATCTATCATCCGTTGGTTCATCGCGTTGTCGCGAACCCGGTCATCACCGCGGTTGTCGCGTTCAGTGTGTTTCTGGCGAGCATCCCCGTCGCCGCGCAACTGGGGGCGGAATTCATGCCTCGTCTGGACGAAGGTGACCTGTTGATCGAGATCACTCGGCTCCCAAGCGCCACACTGGAAGATGCGATTCCCATGGGCAAGCAAGTGGAAAGCCTCATGATGCAGCTGCCCGAGGTGAAGACGGCCTTCTGCAAGACGGGGCGGCCCGAAATCGCCAACGACCTGATGGGTGTTCAGCAAACAGATCTGTGGGTGCTGTTGAAGCCTCATGGCGAGTGGCCGCAACATAAAACGCGTAATGAGCTGATTGAAGAGATCAAGGCTATGTTGGGGAACAATGTGCCGGGGATCGTCTTCGGATTCACTCAGCCGATCGAGATGCGTGTTGATGAACTTGTCGCCGGCGTGAAGGCCGACGTGGCGGTTTTCGTCTATGGCGAAGACCTTGCGACCCTGGCCCGCCTTGGCAAACAGATTGAATCCGTGCTGAACTCGATTGCTGGTGCGGCGGATGTCAAAACCGAGCATCAGGCAAACCTGCCGACCGTGCGCATCCAAGCGCAGCCCGAAGCTTTGGCTCGCTATGGAATCGACGCCGGGCGCGTGATGGAGACTGTATCAGCCTTAGGTGGCCGACGTGCGGGCCTGGTCTTCGACGGTCGCATGCGATTCCCGATCACCGTTCGTTTTCCACTGGAATGGCGAGCTGATGTCAATCGCCTGGAACAACTGCCGATCACCGCCGCCGACGGCCGCCAGATTCCACTGGGCGAATTAGCCAGCGTCATTATCGAGGAGTCTCCACCGAGCATCGAGCACGAAGGAACTCGCCGCCGCACGTATGCTCAAGCGAATGTTCGCGATCGCGATGTCGCCAGCTTCGTGCGCGAAGCTCAATTCAAGATCGCCAAAGAGATCCACCTCCCCTCCGGCTACGAAATCAAATGGGGCGGCGACTTTGAAAATCTGCAGTCGGCCAGTTTGCGTCTGGCGCTGGTCACTCCCGTCGTGCTGCTGCTGATCTTCCTGCTGCTCCACACGACTTTCCATTCGTCTCGCCTGGCCGGTCTGATCTTCACCGCCGTGCCAATCGCCGCGTCGGGCGGAGTCTACGCCCTGGCCCTACGAGGGATGCCATTCAGCATTTCTGCCGGCGTCGGCTTTATCGCCCTGTTCGGTGTCGCGGTTCTAAATGGCCTGGTCTGGGTGAGTGCCGCGGAGCACTTGCGCGAGTCGGGTCAAGATCCCCGCGCCGCCGCCGAAGAAGCCGCAATGAGCCGACTGCGTCCCGTCCTGATGACAGCCCTCGTCGCCAGCCTGGGATTCCTGCCCATGGCCCTCTCGACCACATCCGGTGCCGAACTACAACGGCCACTGGCAACAGTCGTGATCGGTGGCCTGATCACTTCGACGCTACTAACGACGCTGGTCCTGCCAACGGTCTACCCATGGTTTGCGAAGCAAAGATGAAAGTGACAAGGCAGGGTGGCCGGGGCTGGACCAACGGGAAGCCCCGGTAATTGGTCGATCGACTAAGATAGCACCCGTGGCCTTAACTAACGAGGTTTCGCAAGAGACTCGTCACCTGCAATTTGTGATCGACCCCGTGAATTACCTCAGTAGAAGAATACCAACGGACCTCACAGTTTTGATCTCCCGGGTCTTCGCGAAGCCGCTCCAGACCCGGCCACCCTGCCGGAGCCGAACTACAACGGCCACTGGCCACAGTCGTCATCGGCGGGTTGATCACCTCGACGCTACTCACCACGCTGGTCCTGCCCACGGTCTATCCGTGGTTTGCAAAGAAATAGACAACCGAAGTCTCTTGGCGAGCCGCGCTGC
>CBIHQO010000060.1:0-14391 GCA_966211735.1 uncultured Schlesneria sp. | reverse complement strand
CGCTCTGCGTCTGGGCCACCACCCCCCCGGGGGGGCGGCCGGCGCCGCCCCCTCCCCTCTCAGTGCCCTCTGCGTTTCAAATCTCTTCATTCAGGGTTACGTAGGAAGTGGGGAGGCGGCCTGCATGTCGTATGACGTGATTATCGGTTTGGAAGTCCATGTGCAGTTGCAGACGCAAACGAAGATCTTTTGCGGTTGCTCGACGATGTTCAATCCAGATCATCCCAATGTGCAAACCTGTCCGGTTTGTCTGGGATTGCCGGGAGCATTGCCGGTCTTGAACGGTCACGGATTTCGCCTGGCGGTGAAGACGGCCCTCGGGCTGAATTGTCAGATCGCCCCCTATACCAAGTGGGATCGCAAGCAGTACTTTTATCCAGATCTGCCGAAGGGCTATCAGATCAGTCAGTTTGACCTTCCCTTCAGCCATGACGGTCATGTCGATGTCGAAATTGCGGCCGACGCGAAATCAGGAAAAGCAGCTTCATCTCGACGAGTCCGCATCCTGCGTGCCCACATGGAGGAAGACGCCGGTAAGAACATGCACGATGAATCGGGAAGTGGCCGCGACAGCAAAGTCGATCTGAATCGCGCCGGCACGCCGCTCGTCGAAATCGTCACTCAGCCCGATCTGCGATCGTCGGAAGAGGCTCGTCGGTTCCTCGAAGAGTTGAAGCTGCTGCTGACGTACCTCGAAGTCTCCGACTGCAACATGCAGGAAGGAAGCTTGCGCTGCGATGCGAACGTCAATCTGCATGTGCATCAGCCAGATGGTTCGAAAGTGGCAACGCCGATTGTCGAAGTAAAGAACTTGAACAGCTTTCGTTTTACGGAGCAGGCGATCGAGTACGAGATTGCTCGCCAGTGGAAGTGGTTCCAGGAAACGGGCATCAAGCTCGGCGACAAAGGGGGCTACAAGTCGACCCGTGGCTACAACCCGGATCGCGGCGAAACCTATATCCTGCGTGAGAAGGAAGAGGCGGCCGATTATCGCTATTTCCCGGATCCCGACTTGGTGCCCGTGCTGATGAGCGAAACGCAAGTCGCCGAAATCCGCAGCGAAATGCCCGAGGCCCCTGCCCTGCGACGAACGCGATTTGAATCGGAATACCAACTCACCGGCTACGACGCGGCTGTGATCATCGATCAGGGGCGAGCGTTCGCCGACTACTTCGAGGGGGTTGCCAAAACCTGCCGGGATGGGAAGCAGGCTGCGAACTGGATTACTCAGGATGTGCTTCGCGAGACAAAGCAACGCGAGCAGTCGATCACGGAATTCGCCGTCGTCCCCGACGTGTTGGGGGCGCTGCTCGATCGAATCAATCGGAAGCAGATTACGATCAAGTCCGCTCGTGATGTCTTTGGTGAATTGCTGGCGGAATCCGATCAGGACTCAGCGATTCCTACCATCAGTCGGATCGATGAAATCATCGCCGCTAAAGGGCTGGCGATTGTGGAAGATACCGGAGCAATTGACTCAGCCATTGCCGCAGTCTTGGGGCGGAACGCGAAAGCGATCGCTGACTTCAAAGGGGGCAATGAGAAAGCGATTGGCGCACTGATCGGCCAAGTCATGAAAACCGTCAAAGGGGCCGATCCGCAAACGGTGAGGGATAAGATCATTGCCGCGCTGTCGCAGTGATAGACGATGTAAACTGTCTGTCTGTAAATGGTTGCGATACAAACCAGGGTGTGTCATTCTCGTTGGCGAGAATTTTTGACAATTTACACAACGGTTGTTGTCAAAAAGATGGTGCTCGGTAGAATCGAAGTCAGTGACGATCTCGATTCCACCAGGTTTTGGACTTATGAAGGTTTCCGTTGAGCAAGGCGATGAGCAGTTTCTGCAACAGCTTCACCAGGCTGGTAGCGGGACCGTTCAGGATCTTTGCCAGGCAACTGGAGTGACGGCCACAGCGATTCGGCATCGCATAAGTCGTTTGCAAGCTTCTGGTTTGATCGAGCGCCAAACGGTACGTGCGGGTCGAGGTCGACCGCACTATACGTATCATGTGACGGACGCCGGTCGCCAGCAATTGGGCGATAACTACGCCGAACTCGCCCTGCTCTTGTGGGATGAGCTTCGTGGGATCGAAGAGGTTGCTGTTCGCGAACGAGTGACAAACCGAATTCGTGATGCTTTGGTCAGTCGGTATGGTGTCGGTGTGGTGGGCGATTCGTTGACCAGCCGAGTCGGTCAGTTGTGTAACAGCTTGTCGGGACATGGCTTTCGGGTGGAAGTCGATACGGTCGGTGAGATGCCCGTGCTGCGTGAGACGAATTGTCCTTACCACGAGTTGGCTCAACGGGATTCGGGCATCTGTGAGTTAGAACAACAGGTCTTTGAGCAAGTGCTGGGCACGCCGCTGAAACTGGCGTCCTGCTGCCGCGATGGCCATGGCTGCTGTGAGTTTCATCCTGTTCCGGCAGGATGAGTGAAGTGATTTACTGATAAGTTGTTTAGGAAATACGGGCGTTGGGTTTGCGACTGCGGGTTGAGGTGAATCGGTCTGTTGAAGCTGGTAAAGTAAGGGTTCGGTCGCGGCGCCGCGAAGAAACAATCAGCGAACTGTAGTAACGGATGGAACGAGCATGACCACCTGGATTGAAGGTCGGTTTGAAGAGAATGTGATCACGACGTCACTTGAGCAGGCGATGAACTGGGCGCGACAGTCCAGCATCTGGCCGATGACGTTCGGGTTGGCGTGTTGCGCGATCGAGATGATGGCCGCTGGAGCCAGCCGTTACGATATGGATCGCTTCGGTGCTGGTGCGTTCCGCGCCACTCCTCGTCAAGCAGACCTGATGATCGTGGCTGGAACTGTCACCTACAAAATGGCCAGCCGAGTTCGTCGTTTGTACGAACAAATGCCTGACCCCAAGTACGTGATTGCCATGGGTGCCTGCACCGTCGGTGGCGGTCCTTACTTCAAGTATGGCTATCACGTTGTGAAGGGTGTCGACTTGGTCGTTCCCGTTGACGTGTATGTGCCAGGGTGCCCTCCTCGACCGGAGGCACTGCTCGAAGGTTTGATGCGAATCCAAGACAAGATCAAGGCGAAGAAGATTACTCGTGGTCAGGAAGTGATGCCCGTTCCGCATCACACCGGACGAGTTGGGCTGCCCTTGTCGTTGTCACTGGCTGAATTGGTTTAATTGGTGTGCGGGATAGCCCGTCAAAATCGTTCCGAATTGTAAGTCGAGAGCCAGTTGAATCCTGGTTCTCAAGTGAGGCCGAATGTCGAGCTTGCTGAAGATTACTGACCTGCACGTCGCTGTGGATGAAAAGCCCATTTTGAAGGGAGTCAGTCTGGAACTGCGTCAGGGCGAAGTTCATGCCTTGATGGGACCAAACGGTTCCGGCAAAAGCACTCTGGCGTACACGCTGGTAGGGCATCCGAAGTACGAAATCACGTCCGGCACGATTGAAATCGACGGCACGAATATCAATGAACTGGATCCGTGCGAACGAGCCCGTCTGGGTCTGTTCCTGGCGTTCCAGTATCCCGTCACGATTCCCGGTGTGAAGGTCGCTGACTTCCTGCGTCACGCGGTCACCAATATCCGTAATCCAGAGCGTAAAGAAGGCGAAGGCCTGATTCCACTGCGTGAGTTCCGCAAGGAATTGAAAGAACGCATGGAAGAGCTTGGCATGGATCTGGAGTTTGCTCGCCGCTACCTGAACGAAGGCTTCTCGGGTGGTGAGAAGAAGCGAATGGAAATCCTGCAACTGGCGATGTTGCAGCCGAAGTTCGCCCTGCTCGACGAAACTGACAGTGGTCTCGACAGCGATGCTGTACGAGTCGTCAGCGAGGGACTGAAGAAGCTTTCGGGTCCGCAAATGGGCTCACTGATTATCACTCACCACGAACGGTTGCTCGAATACAACGTTCCGCAGTTCACCCACGTCATGCTGGCGGGGAAGATTGTGGAGACCGGCAACGCGGATCTCGCTCACGTGCTGCACAATCATGTATTGGCGGCCATTCGTGAACGTCATCCGGCGTAAGCGGCCGAAGAACAGGAACGACAGGCGAAAGCCCAGACGGCCACTGCGGGAATCTGATCAATCAACGACTCGGCGATGCTGTGCATTGTCTTGCTGACGCCAGTTTGAAGTGCCCGGAATATCCTGCAATACGCTGCAGGAGGAGATAACGAATCATGAGTACTGATACCCCTGTTCTCGAAGCCCAGATTGGTGGCGGCGACTATCAGTTTGGTTTCCACGACCCCACTGATAAGTATGTTTTCCAAAGCCGAAAAGGGATTGATCGGCAGATCGTTCAACAGATCTCGGAGATGAAGAACGAGCCTGCCTGGATGCGGGAATTCCGGTTAGAAGCTCTGGATATCTTCTTTCAGAAGCCGATGCCAACTTGGGGCGGCGATATGTCCGGCCTCAATTTCCAGGACATCTACAACTACGTGAAGGCTTCGGCTGGTCAGGACAAGAGCTGGGACGACGTTCCAGAAGACATTCGCAAAACGTACGATCGACTCGGTATTCCTCAAGCTGAGAAGCAATATCTCGCTGGCGTGAAAGCTCAGTACGAATCTGAAGTCGTTTACGGCAGCCTGCAGGAAGACCTCGCCAAGCAAGGTGTGCTGTTCACCGACACCGATTCAGCGGTGCGTGACCATCCCGATCTGGTTCGCGAATACTTCGGGACCGTGATTCCTTCGGCCGACAATAAGTTTGCCGCGCTGAATTCGGCCGTCTGGTCCGGTGGTTCGTTCATCTATGTGCCACCAGGCGTGAAGATCGAATTCCCGCTGCAGGCGTACTTCCGGATCAACACCCAGAATATGGGTCAGTTCGAACGGACGCTGATCATCGTCGACGAAGGTGCTTCGGTGCATTATGTCGAAGGCTGTACGGCCCCGACGTATAGCAGCGACAGCCTGCATTCGGCCGTGGTTGAAATCCTGGTCAAGCGTGGCGGCCGTTGTCGCTACACGACGATCCAGAACTGGTCGAACAACGTTTACAATCTGGTGACCAAGCGAGCGAAAGCTTACGGCGATTCGCTGATGGAATGGGTCGACGGCAACCTCGGTTCCAAGCTGACCATGAAGTACCCTGCCATCTACTTGATGGAGCCAGGTGCTCGTGGCGAAACACTGTCGATCGCGTTCGCCGGCAAAGGTCAGCATCAGGATGCCGGAGCGAAGATGGTTCACTGTGCTCCGTACACGTCGAGCCGCGTGATCTCCAAGAGTATCTCGAAGGATGGCGGCCGGGCCAGCTATCGTGGTCTGGTGAAGGCGACTCACGATGCTCATCACTGCAAGAGTAATGTTGTCTGTGACGCGCTGATTCTCGATTCGCACAGCCGCAGCGACACTTACCCGTACATCGAAGTCAATCAAGACAACCTGACGATCGAACACGAAGCGTCAGTCTCGAAGATTGCCGAAGAACAATTGCTGTACCTGATGAGTCGCGGAATGACCGAAGCCGAAGCCTCGGCGATGATTGTCACCGGCTTCATCGAGCCACTCGTGAAAGAGTTGCCGATGGAATACGCCGTGGAAATGAACCGTTTGATCGAATTGCAGATGGAAGGCAGCGTCGGATAAGGATTCGGCGGGCAACCAGCGAGCCGTGGTTGTGCCATTGTCATTCTGGATCTTGGCCGCAGCGATTTCGTAGCTCGCGGCTTAGAGCCCTGCCCTTTCGTCTGACCAACTAAATGATTGAGACATGTCAGCCACTTTGACCCCCGCCGCTCAGCAAACTGCGTTCGACGCAGCCTCGTTTGAAAAGTTTCTGGCAACCCGAACGGAACCCGCCTGGGTGACGGAATCGCGTCGCAGCGCGTTTGAAGCCTATCGCGAATCGCTGCTCTCGGAGCTCGATCCCGAAGAGTGGAAACGAGTCGATATCCGGGCGTTTCGTCCCGAGAAGTTCTCGATTCCAGCGGCATCGGCATCGACGCATACGCTTGAGACTCTGCTGGCGGATCGTGCCGAATTTGCTGGTGTGGTTTCGCATCTGGATGGGTCCTGCACTCGCACGACGTTGTCAGAAAAGTGGGCTCAAAAAGGTGTCTTGTTCGGCAACCTGAGTGATCTGATTCAGACACACGGCGACGTATTGCGGCCGCATCTGATGACACGCGGGGTCAAGCCAGACAGCGATCGCTTCTCCGCCTGGCATGCGGCGTTCTGGACTGGTGGAACAGTGCTTTACGTTCCGCGTAACGTGGAAGTGAACGAACCGCTCTACAGTTTGATCGGGCTGGCGGCTGAAGCGGCTGCCGATTTCACTCACACGTTGATCATTCTTGAAGAAGGTGCGAGCGCCACGTTGCTCGAGGAAACCACGTCGGCCTCGCCAACTGCGACCGGTCTGCATGTCGGTGCTGTGGAGTTGCTGTTGGCTCGTCAGTCGAACTTGCGATATGTCCAGTTGCAGAACTGGAACGACAAGGTCTGGCACTTTGCTCACCAAGTGGGTCGGGTCGAAGCGGACGCCTCTCTGCAATGGACCGTGGGTGGCTTGGGAGCCAAGCTGGCTCACATCCATCAAGACGTGTTCCTCGATGGTCGTGGTGCCGAAGCGGAAGTGAACGGCGTGACCTTCGCCACCGACAGGCAAGTGATTTCGTACTACACGCAGCAGACACACAACGCCCCGAACACGCGCAGCGACCTGTTGTACAAAGACGTTGTTCGCGATAAAGCACGAGTGATCTGGCGCGGCATGATCAAGGTCGCCAAAGACGCTCAGAAGACGGACGGCTATCAGCGTAATGACGGCCTCATCATGAGCGACACCTGCCGCGTCGACGCGATTCCCGGTCTGGAGATCGAAGCTGACGACGTGAGATGTACTCACGGGGCGACCTGTGGTCGGGTCGATGAAGAGCAACTCTTCTACTGCATGTGCCGGGGCCTGAGTCGGTCGGAAGCCATGCACATGATCGTGCAGGGTTTCTTCCAACGCGTCTACGATCGAATTCCCGTGGAAATCGTGCGCGAAACGTTGGGGCATGCAGTCGAGCGAAAGTTAGGGATTTTCGGCTAATTGGCCGACGAGTCATCACGGCAAGACAGTCCCCTGCCCTGAGCAATCTCATCGCAGGGAAATCAATTGCGTCACCACGGATCACACACTTTCATGTCCGAATTTGAACGAGTTGCTTCTGTCAGTGAAATCGCCCCCGGTGGCCGATTGTCGATCCTGGTCGACGATCTGCCGTCGCTGCTGATCCGGATTGGAGACGAATACTTCGCTGTTGAAGATGTTTGCTCGCACGACGGCCAACCACTGACAAATGGTTTGGTGAAGGATTGCTCGATCGTTTGTCCAAGACATGGTGCCCGGTTCGATCTGCGCACCGGTCAGCCACTCTGTATGCCCGCAACCGAACCGATCTCGACGTTTGAAGTCGAGGTTCGCGATGGAGAAATCTACGCGAGACCACGATCATGACTGAAGAAACAACAACTGCCACGACTGAAACTCCCGCCGTGACCACGGACAGTCCTGCGGTCGCGGTGCCAACTGCTCACTCATGCTGCTCCGACACGCACGGTGCTACCCATGGTCTGCCCATGGCCAGCGCGCTGCCTGTCGCGAACGACTGCTGTTCCTCGAGTACCGAATGCTCGCAGGAGAGTCAGCCCGCTGCCGAAGAGGGACCGCCCGTCGATGATGGCGCCTTGATTGATGCTTTGCGGGAAGTCATCGATCCCGAATTGATGATCAACATTGTCGATCTGGGATTGGTCTATTCGATCAACCATACCGACCGCAAAGTACACGTCGAAATGACGCTGACGAGCCCTGCGTGCCCTGCGGGACCGCAGATCATCATGCAATCGAAGTTGGCTCTGGAAAAACTGAATGGTGTCGACTCTGCCGAGATCAAATTGACGATGTCCCCACCGTGGACACCTGCTCGGATGACAGATGAAGCTCGCGATCAATTGGGGATCTTCTAAGATTGCCGACCGACAGGAAGACTTCACGTAACGGCCACCACGTTTCCGGTGGCCGTTTTTTGTTGGTTGATTGGCTTCTTTGATGCCAATCTCATCGGGCGCCCCGCTCTTTCTGTTCGCCTGACCTGACAACACATTAAGGTTTGACAACCCATGTAGTTGGCTCTGCAAGAAAACGTTATCGTCTGGCTACTAAACGGCTTCTTGTATCAATTCAGGCCAATTCAGGCTGATATTTTTCCGATCGATCAGCCGTGCCGAACTGGCGCTCGTGTATCCCGAGTTGGATGAGGAATTGATTTCAATGGACATCGAGTTAATCGGCAGGTCACTCAGAGATAACTTGTTGACTCCGATCCCGATGTGCTTTGCACTGGGGATCTTCTCCAAGCTGATTCACGGCGGCATCAAAATTCCGAAGGAATTTTATTACGCAATCTCGATCTACCTTCTGATGTCGATCGGGATTATCGGCGGACATGAGCTAGCGCATGAATACCAGGCTCACGGTGTCACCACCATCTGGAAGCCAGCGCTGATGACATTGCTGTTGGGCTGTCTGACGCCTCTGTCTGCCTATGCCGTTCTACGGTACGTCGGAAAGCTATCAATTGCTGACGCGGCGGGTATTGCAGCGCACTACGGGTCGACCTCGGCCGTCACATTCATCGTGGCCAATGACTACGCCGGCAACCAGAACGTCGCCGTCGATGCCTACCTGCCGACGCTGGTCACGATCCTCGAATGTCCCGGTATCGCCATCGCTCTGGTCATCGGCGCGGTTGGGATGAGTCTGCAGAAGCGGGCCGAGGCGAGTTCGAACACGACCGGGCTGGAAGAAGACGATGAGCACAAAGGCAAGCTGTGGGAAGCTCTGCACGAAGTGCTGACCGGCCAATCCCTGATGCTGATGGTGGGCCTGTTGGTTATCGGCTTCATCTCGACCCTCGTGATGCCTGCAGATAAATTCCAAGTCTTCGAACAGTTCTTCTACAACAAGAACATGATCTTCCGTGGGGCGCTTTGTATCTTCCTGCTGGAAATGGGTCTGGTCACTGGCGAACGCTTGGGTGACCTGCTGAAGGTGGGCCCCTTCCTGGTCGCCTTCGGTATCATCATGCCCCTGATTCACGGTTTCGTCGGTTGCTACCTGGGAAAGATGGCCGGAATGAGTCTGGGTGGCTGTGCCGTGCTGGGGGCGATTGTTTCCAGCGCGTCTTACATCGCGGCTCCCCCTGCTGTTCGCCTGACGCTGCCCGAAGCGAATCCAACCTTATCCATGACCGCATCACTCGGAATTACGTTCCCATTTAATATTGCAATCGGGATTCCCATTTACTTTTGGATGGCCCAAATGGTGGGTGCTCCGATGGTCGCGAAAGAGACCAAGCCTCCATCTTTGATGGTTCCCCATGTCAGTAAGCCAGCAGCGGACAAGGCTGGTGAAGCCAAGCCAGTTGAAGCCAAGCACTAAGAATCAGTGGCGTGCGCGGAGTGTCTTTTCCTTGAAGTTGACATGCTGCGGCCGAACGAAATGATTCATGAGGGTCGGCAGGCAGCAGTAGTTCGGCACCAGACTAAAAAGGGGCTATCGCATGCAATTGCATACGCTGAAGAAAGTGACCATTGTCACTGAAGACTCATTGAAGAAAGAGCTCAAACGGAAGATCTGCGAATTTGGTGCTTCGGGCTTCACGTGCCGCGAAGTCCAGGGATATGGATCTCGTGGAGCTCGTAGCGACGCGTTTGCCAGCAATGTTGAATTTGAAGTCATCTGCCCCGAATCAGTGGCTCACGCGATCCTGACGTTTGTGTCGCACAACTACTTCGAGCAGTACGCCTGCATTGCCTGGTTGAGTGATGTGCAGGTCGTTCGCGGTGCTCGCTACGCCGAACCCGTGGGGACCACTCCCTGATCGTCGCGTTCGCGGTTTTTCGGCTGCGTTACGACTAGAATCATGAAATGGTGTTGCTCGAGTGAAAACACTTGGTAACACCATTTTTTGTTCGACGGCTGACCAGTCGATCCACCTTCCCTAACTCCATCGCGAAGCTTAACCTGAACCGATCATGGTTTAATTGTGCGAGCATCATCTCGCTTGTTGAGTTCAACCGTCGACCTGAAGCATCTGACATTGGTCCCCTCATCCTATTTGTCCCATCGACATGTGACTTTGAGGATGGTTGCTGTGGCAGACACGCGGGGCGGTCCCCACGGGGTTTAACGCCGGTTCGTGAAAAGGAGCGGCTTCGACATGTTCAATCGGATACTGGGAATCATTGTCCTCGTCATTGCGCTCGTTGGCGTGCTCATTTACAGTCAGCATCGTCAAGAACCGTTGCATGTCTCTGGCTTTGTCGAGGCACACGAGATTCGGACCGGATCGCGAGTGGGTGGGCGGGTCCATCGTGTGGCGGTCGACGAGGGGCAGGCTGTTCGCGCCGGCGATGTCATGGTCGAACTTGAGCCGTTTCAATTTCGCGAGCTATTGGCACAGGCTGTTGCCCAGCTAGCCGAAGCGACGGCAACTCGCGACAAGGTGAAGACCGGCTTCCGCGAAGAAGAGATCGCTCAGGCGAAGGCTCACTATGACCAACTGGCCGCGAACGTCGAACTGTTGGTGAACGGGCCGCGAGCCGAAGATATCTCGGCAGCGCAGTCCCAGTTTGATCTCGCCGAAGCCCAATTTGCCTTGGCGAAACTCAAGCAAGGTCGCACGGAAGAGCTATTTGCCAGGAAGACGACGACCCAGGAAGATCTGGATCAGGCAAATACCGAGTTGCGAGTTGCCAAATCGACAATGGAGTCGCAACGTGAGGCCTTGGCCAAGCTGAAAAATGGGACCCGTCCGGAGGAGTTGGCGCAGGCTCGCGCGGAAATGGAGGAGGCGAAGCAATTGTGGCTGCTGAGAAAGAACGGTTCGCGAGTGGAAGAGATCGCTGCGGCTGAGGCAGCCGTGCAATCGGCTGATGCCGGCAAACGGGCCATTGAGCGGCAACTGGATGAACTTGTCATCAAAGCTCCTGTCGATGGGATGATTGAAGCAGTCGATTTGCGTCCTGGCGATCTGGTGGGAGCGAATACCGCGGTCATTTCGGTGATGGACACATCACAGCTTTGGGTTCGTGCTTACGTCCCTGAAAATCGGATGGTCTTGAAGATTGGTGACCCCGTCGAAGTCTCGGTCGACAGTATTCCGGGCGAGCGGTTCGCGGCCAGGATCACCTTTCTGTCGCGTCAGGCCGAATTCACGCCTGGTAACGTGCAGACACCAGAAGAGCGTTCGAAGCAGGTCTTCCGCATCAAAGTCACCCTGAAAGCAGGGCAAGACAAGTTGCGTCCTGGCATGGCCGCAGATGTGTGGCTGAACGGCAAATGAGAGTTTCCGCGAAATCGACTTCTTTCCAGAATCGCATCGGTTGAAGGGGACTCGGCATGACGGAGCCAGTCATTGATGTACGGCATCTCACTCGGCGATTCGGGACGCTCACCGCCGTCAGCGATGTCAGTTTTCAAGTCTATAAAGGGGCGATCTTCGGTCTGCTGGGCCCCAACGGCAGCGGCAAGTCGACGATCATTCGCATGCTGTGCGGCGTCCTTGAGCCTTCTGAGGGCTCTGCCAGTGTGCTGGGCTATGATGTCTCGCATCAGGCCGAAGCGATTAAACGACGCATCGGTTACATGTCGCAGAAGTTCAGCCTGTATGGTGACCTGAGTGTTCGTGAGAATATCGAGTTTTACGGCCGGATCTACGGGCTATCGACAAGTCGCCTGACGGAGAGATCCCAGGCCGTTCAGGAACTCACCGGGATCCATGGCCGCCTGGACCAACTGGCCGGGACGTTATCCGGCGGATGGAAGCAACGACTGGCGCTGGCCTGCGCATTGATCCACGAACCAGATGTGCTATTCCTGGACGAGCCGACGGCGGGGATCGACCCTGTCGCCCGTCGCGACTTGTGGGATCTGTTGTTTGAACTGTCAGGCCGCGGAGTCACTCTGTTCGTGACGACGCACTATATGGACGAAGCCGAGCGGTGTTCGGATGTCGGCTACATCTACCTTTCGAAGTTGATCGTGGGTGGCAAGCCGGCAGAACTGAAACGACGCCCGGAAGTGACGCCCGCTGGAATGCGGCGATTTGAATTGGAAATTGCCGCGCCGACCGAAGTGCTGACAAAGCTGCGACACGTCGATGGGGTAGCCGACGCGACCTTGTTCGGTCAAACGATTCACGTGTTGGCGTCGGACAGACTCTCTGAAACGAAGATGCTCGATGAGTTGCAGATCGCGTCAGAGAATGCTCATCTGCGGCCGATCGAACCGACCCTGGAAGATGTTTTCGTGACGTTGACTCGGGCAGCCGAGAGCAAACGCGATCCCGTCGGCGATACCGCGTCTCCCTCACCGACGACGAAGTCGACAGGCGCACTCCACGATGAGCCTGTGATCACCACGACTGAGGGCGTTAAGGCCCCCCTGCCCGCTGATAACAAGCCTCCTGCCGAATCGGGCGGATCGACTCGTGGTTTTACCGCGATGCTGCTCAAAGAATTCTCACACGTGCGCCGGCAGCCCGCCACGATCGTGTTCATGCTGGTGGTGCCCGTGCTGCAGACGATTATTTTCGGCTATGCAATTCAGCAAGAGATCGAAAACATCCCGACCGTCATCTTTGATCTGGATGGGCGCCAGGCCTCGCGACAGTTGATCGACAGCTTTCGCAACACACGCACATTTGCGATCACTGATCGCGTGTCTGACGATGAATCATTCCGCCGCGCCCTGGTTTCAGGCCGCGCCAAAGTCGGCGTGCGAATTCCGCCGGACTATTCGGACCGGCTGCTGCGAGGCGAACAGGTCTCGGTCCAAGTTCTGATCGATGGCAGTGATTCTCAAGTCGCCAATACCGCACTTCAGGCCTCGCAACTGCTGGGGGTCTCGTTATCGTTTGGAATCGCTCGCCCCTTCGCAGAATCACTGCCGGCGGTCCCGTCGCGCGATCCCAAGGGGCATGTGGCGATGCCAATCGAGATCCGACCTCGATTACTGTACAACCCCGATTTGGAGAGTTCCCACTTCTTCGTTCCGGGACTGGTGGGGATCATTCTGCAACTGGTGACGCTATTCCTGACATCGTTTGCGATTGTGCGCGAGCGAGAACTGGGGACGCTCGAACAACTGTTTGTGACTCCTGTGGGACGTGCGGGTCTGTTATTGGGCAAACTCGTTCCGTATGCAGTGATCGGCATCCTGGAGATGTTGATCGTGTTAACGGTCATGGTGTATCTGTTCGGGATTCCAATCCATGGGAGCCTGGCCCTGCTGATGGCGCTGTCATCGCTATTCATTGTCTGCGCACTCGCATTGGGTCTGCTTGTTTCCACGTTGGCGAAGACTCAATTGGAAGCGATGCAGTTCGCCTTTCTACTCATGTTGCCGACGGTCCTGTTGTCGGGATTCATGTTCCCGCGCAGTGAGATGCCGTTTCCGATCTATCTGGCATCGTTCGCTATTCCGGCAACGTACTTTCTGGAAATTCTGCGCGGAATCATTTTGCGTGGGGCCGACTTCTTCGATCTGATCCCTCAAGTGGTGGGATTATCCATCTGTTGCGTGGTGGTGCTTGCCCTGAGCCTCATCCGATTCCGCAAGCAATTGGCCTGAATGTGGCCCTCGTGGCTCGTTGTTTGTCTGAATTGAGGCCACCTATTCTGGTCTGATTGTCCAGACTTTCGCCTGTGTAGACCGCTTTGCACAACTGAATATTCAGCATGCCCCCGCACGGCGTTTGCAGATCGTCAATCATGTTCGGTCCTCTCATTGTTTAACCGCGCGGGCACCGCCACGCGTCGCAACAAGCATCAGTCCTCGACATCACATCAGTCGCATATCGATACGACGGATGGGACTTAAAGGGCTTATGCCAGTACGCCTTGTTTGAGAAAGTTTAAAGGTTGGATGATATGAATGACGTTTCGCCGTCTCAGTACAATCTGTTGACACGTGATCAATACCCTCGGGAGAGACCAGTAATTGATCGACGAGTGCTCTGGCTTTGTTCGCTGTCGATTGGTCTGGGTCTGGCCGCGACATTGGTGGCGAGAGTCCTTGTGGCACTCATCTCGTTCGTCACCAACCTGGCGTTTTACGGTCGGTGCACGCATCTCGAAGTCTCTCCGGTTGATAAACAACTCGGTCGGTTTGTGATCATCATCCCAATCATTGGTGCGCTGATCGTTGGCCTGATGGCTCGCTACGGTTCGCCAGCGATTCGAGGGCACGGCATTCCCGAAGCGATGGAGCAGGTGCTGACCAATCGCAGCCGCATTCCCCCCAAGATGGCGATCCTGAAACCGCTATCCGCAGCGATCTCGATCGGAACCGGTGGTCCGTTCGGCGCGGAAGGTCCCATTATCGCCACCGGTAGCGCTTTG
>CBIHQO010000059.1:0-14518 GCA_966211735.1 uncultured Schlesneria sp. | reverse complement strand
CTCTTGCACAAAGCCCGGAGGGTTCAGCAGGGACACTGGAGGGACGGGACCGTCGGACAGCACCCAGGCGTCCTTACTTCCTTCGCCGCTGGAGATCGAAATATCCAACCGATGCGCGACAGGAGAAACTCGAGCCAAGCCACCGGGCATGCAGATGTAGGACGAGCCTGATGCCACAAGGTAGGTACGCAACGCGACTGGCCACGATTCGACAGCAGATCGCAACCAGACAGGCGCATGAGAACGTTGGATTTCCGACTGCGCGATGTAGTCGGCCGGGCGTGCCTTGATCGCATCGACCAGCTTTTCGCGTTGTCCCTTCGAGAGACGCTGCACGACGACTGGCTCTCGATGCACGTCGCGATAGCAGGTCCGGATGGTCAATTCGTCAAGATGCTGCAGCACGTAATCCAGCTCGGCCTGGCCGCCACACCACCACGTGGGAACCGAGGGAATGATGAGTTCTTCACCCAGCAATTCTCGACACAACCCCGGCAGGAATGCCAGGAATGCCGGGCATTCCAATAAGCCGCTGCCTAGCGAATTCACGACGGTCACCGCGCCGGAGCGGACGGCCTGGACCATCCCCGCGACACCTTGCGATGAGTCGCCGAAAAGCTCCAGCGGATCGCAGTCAAGCCCATCGACGCGTCGCATGATGGTGTCGACTCGGCGAAGCCCCCCCAAGGTCTTCAGCATCACCTGTTCGTTACGGGTTGCCAGATCGCCCCCTTCGACGACCATATACCCCAGATATCGCGAGAGGTACGCATCTTCGAAATAGTTCGGGTTCGACGGCCCCTGGCTCATCAAGACGATCTGGCCGTTTTCGCGGCGTGTCGAAGCGAGTCGCTCCAGTAGATCGCGCAACGCCATGAAGAATGGGGCCAGTCGTTGCACCTGTCGGGCGCGGAAGCTGTCTGGATACATCCCTGTCGACACCAGACGATTTTCCAGCGTGTAGCCCGCTCCTGATGGTGACTCGGTGCGGTCGGAGACCACCCACCAGTTGCCATCAGGCGTCCGCGCCAGGTCGGCGGCGCACAGATGCAGGTGCAGATCGTCCGACGTCAGGAGTCCATGGAAGGCTCGCTGATACCCGGGGTGGGCATAAATCAACTGCGGCGGTAGCAGACCACTTCGGAACAACGTCTGCGGACCGTAGATGTCGACCAGCATCCGGTTCAGCAACCGTGCCCGCTGCGCCAGTCCTGCCGACACGCGCTGCCATTCGTGGGCTTCAATGACCAATGGCAGAACATCAAAATCCCAGGGGCGGTTAACGCGTTCTGAGTCGTCCTGCGACGTGTAGGTCACTGCATTTTCGTAGATCTGCCGATGCGCCTGATCGCGACGGCGGGTCAATTCCTCCAGCGACAGCTCGTTCAATTCCTCCACGAATCGACGAGCGTGTGGACGCAAGACACCGCGCGAGGCGAAATACTCGTCGTACACGCCAGCTTCCGGCGCGTAGCCTTCGAACAGCGATGCTCCGGTTTGCAAGTTCGACCCGTTCAGCGTCATGCTCATCATTGATGTTCTCGGAGTCGCGACGGTAGACACTCACAGAGATGATCCCCGGGAACAGCCAACTCGCCATTCGGGGATCACATCGGTAAATCAGACTTGTCTTGTACCGTTTTCGGACGAGCAGGGCGAGGTCTGACATCCTGAGCGTCGACATCAAGCATCGTCAGCGACGCATATCTAACGTAAATGGGAAGTCAGGATTGATCTCGTCTTGAATCTGCTCGCGACGGCCGGGCGTATGTCCCAGCTTGAAGAATCGTGCCGCACGACGACTTTCCGCCTCGTACGAGTTCACCGGGAAGGTGTCGTAGCTGCGACCACCCGGATGCGCCACGTGATAGGTACAACCGCCGAGAGATCGGCCCAGCCAACTGTCGTACAAATCAAACAGCAATGGCGTATGCACCCCAATGGTGGGATGCAGGCAGCTTGGCGGCTGCCAGGCTCGGTAGCGGACCCCCGCCACGTATTCCCCTTGAACTCCGGTCGGATGCAAAGGAACTTTGCGACCATTGCAGGTCAGTTGATGCCGTTGAGGGATTGCACCGCTTACTTTGACTTGCAACCGCTCGACCGAGGAATCCACGAAGCGAACTGTTCCGCCACCACCAGGCTCTTCACCTAAAACATACCACGGTTCCAGCGCCGTCCGCAGTTCGACGTGGACGCTGTCCTGGGTGAATTCACCGATGAACGGACAACGGAATTCGAAGTGGGGCGCAAACCAGGCGTGATCGAATGAATAACCACTGTTGCGAAGTTCTTCGACGACGGTGTGAATGTCCTCAGACAGGAAATGTGGCAGCATGAATCGGTCGTGCAGCAGGGTTCCCCACGAAATCGGCGGGTTCAGATAAGGTTGATCCCAGAACCGCATGACCAGTGATCGAATCAGCAGTTGTTGCATCAAACTCATCTGAGCGTGCGGCGGCATCTCCAGCGCGCGGAACTCAACCAGTCCCAATCGGCCGGAACTGCTATCGGGCGAATACAGCTTGTCGATGCAGAATTCGGCTCGGTGCGTATTCCCCGTCACATCGACCAGCAGGTGTCGGAAAATCCGGTCGATGAGCCAAGGAGGACAAGGCCCTTCCGTGGGGATCTGATTGAACGCGATCTGCAATTCATAGATCGCATCGCGTCGGCCTTCGTCAACTCGCGGCGACTGGCTGGTGGGGCCGATAAACAGACCCGAAAACAGATAGGACAATGCGGGATGATTGACCCAATAGCCAATCAAGCTGCGCAGGACATCCGGTCTTCGGAGGAACGGGCTGTCGGCAGGAGTCGGACCGCCCAGAACGACGTGATTTCCGCCGCCGGTCCCCGAATGCCGACCGTCCAGCATGAATTTTTCTGTTCCCAATCGCGAACAACGAGCTTCCTCGTAGACTGTATTGGTGATGGAAACGAGTTCGTTCCAACTTGCTGCGGGCTGAACGTTGACTTCGATCACACCCGGATCTGGCGTCACCTTGATCTGCTGTAGACGATAATCGAACGGCGGCAGATACCCCTCCAGGGCCACCGGCATATTCAACTCGGCCGCGGTGTCTTCGATCGCACTGACCAGGTCAACGTAGTCGTCGGCCGATTCCGTGGGGGGCATGAAGACGTAAAGTCGGCCGCCACGCGGTTCGACGCACAAGGCCGTCCGAATGACGGAAGTCGGCGCGTCGGGATCGGGACGACGGACCTTCAACTCCGATCGTTTCTCCAATGATTGACCGCTGGTTCCCTGTCCAAATCCAAATCCACGAGGTGTCGCCGCCCCGACGACATGCGATTGTTTTGTTTTCCGTTCTGGTACCGGAAGCGGAGGACGTTCGGCCAGTGGATCTATTTCGCAGAACGGTGCACGCTTGTCGGCGGGAATATAAGGGAGCGAATCGAGAGGCAGTCGCAGTCCCATGGAGGAATCGCCGGGCAATAGAAACATATTCTCGCGACGGACGGGCCACGGTCCACTGACCCAGCGCGGCATCGCCTGCCACCATTGCCGCTGCAACGGGATGACATAGCCGACGGGCTTGGTTATCCCTCGCTCGAAAACACGCATGATGCGTGCTCGTTCTTCAGCGTTGTCGAGTTTTGGATCCAGCGCGTTGGCATTGATCGGCAATCGTTGTTCACGGCCCATGTAATGCGACACATCTTCGAACGCAGGCACGATCCACTTCGAAGGGAGGTCCAATCGGTCCGCCAGCGCATTCGCAAAGCGCTGAGCCTCAACCTGGTCCAACCGATAGTTGGTCGACTCGTTCGCAATCAGCGTGTCGTCATGCCACAAAGGTTGGCCGTCTTTACGCCAGAGGCAGGTAAAGGCCCAACGGGGGAGTGATTCACCGGGGTACCATTTCCCTTCGCCGTAATGGAGCAGGGCGAAAGGAGCGAACTTGGCTCGCAGACGGCGAATTAAGATATCGGCGCGGTCACGTTTCGTCGGCCCCATCGCGGCCGTGTTCCATTCATCACCTTCCATGTCATCGACAGAGACGAATGTCGGCTCGCCACCCATTGTCAGCCGCACGTCCGCTTTGGTCAGTCGCTGGTCGACTTCGTGGCCCAGGGTGTCGATCGCCGCCCATTGTTCGGCGGTATACGGTTTGGTGACGCGCGGATCCTCGTGGACGCGAGTCACCGTCATTTCAAAACCGAATTCGC
Organism: uncultured Schlesneria sp.; assembly: GCA_966211735.1. Classification (GTDB taxonomy): domain Bacteria; phylum Planctomycetota; class Planctomycetia; order Planctomycetales; family Planctomycetaceae; genus Schlesneria. Next base: position 10,324 of record CBIHQO010000059.1, on the reverse strand, counting down.
TTTTACACTCATTGTCGTTGATGCCCCCCGTGATTGGGGCGGCACTCGCAGGCTCTGGAGTACATGCCAGCGGAATGTGGCCCTCACCGCACAACAACCCGGAGGTCGGGTCGAGTCCGACCCAGCCTGCTCCTGGCAGATAGACTTCGCACCACGCATGCAGATCGGTGACGTCGGTGGCAGTCCCTGATGGGCCATCCAAAGCCTTGATATCGGGAGCCAACTGAATCGAGTATCCCGAAACGAAGCGTGCCGCCAATCCACAATTTCGCATGAGCTGAACCAGCAGCCATGACGTATCACGGCACGAGCCGCTGCGTAGCCGCAACGTCTCTTCCGGATCCTGCACCCCTGGTTCCATACGAATCAGGTATTTGATGTCTCGCTGCAAGCGGCAATTCAGATCGACGAGGAAATCGATGCTGCGACGCGGAGTATAGTCGAGCTGCTTCAAATAGGCTTTGACTCGCGGCCCCACTGATTCCGTGTCCAGAAACGGCATCAATTCTTTACTCAGCCACGCCTCGTATTGGAATGGATACTTCTCGGCGTACTCATCCAGGAAGAAATCGAACGGATTGACGACGGTCATGTCGGCAATCAGATCGACTTCAATGGAAAAGTGTTTCGTTTGTTGAGGAAACACCATCCGGGCCAGGAAGTTGCCGTGCGGATCCTGTTGCCAATTCAGGAAGTGCCCTTCTGGCTCGACCTTCAGCGAATAGCTGCGAATCGGCGTCCGGCAATGCGGCGCGGGCCGCAGCCGCACGACCTGGGGGCCCAGGGAGACTAATCGATCGTAGTCATAAGACGTCTTGTGATGGAGCGCTACCCGAATCGTCATACCACCGCCTTGCGATGTTCGTCATAGAAAGCTGCTGCCGAACCGTCACGCACGAATGCATTTCGTTTGCGCAACCCGAATCAACAACAACGAGAAATCAAGTCAGCCATGGGTCAACAGTTGAACGACGATCGAATCCATGCACGGATCGTGCCACCAAAACAGCAGGTTTGGCAACGGAATGCGGCACCAGTTCACGACCGGTCGAGGAACGATTCCTGGTGGCTGCCTCGACAGGCACCTTGTTATCGGGAATTGGGGCGTGGCTCTCGCGAACCGATCGCCTGTTGAGTAATATTCCCGCCAGAGGCCGCTTGGTGAAATTGGCAGACACGCAAGACTTAGGATCTTGTGCCGCAAGGCGTCGGGGTTCGACTCCCCGAGCGGCCACCTTTCTGAAGCCAGTGACATTTGTAAGTTACCTTGGTGTAATACGTTAGAATTGCGGTCTTTGATTATTGACGGCTTTGCAGCCGGTCACTAGGATTCGCGAAGTCAGGCAATCATTGCCGGACGTAGGCATTAGACCGGTATTTCGGAATCTTCCGCGGGGAAAACTCAACCGCCAAGCGCCGATTGCCGATTCTTGGTCTGTCGGCTCCGTAGCCAAGTGGCTAAGGCAGCGGATTGCAAATCCGTCATCGTCGGTTCGACTCCGACCGGAGCCTTTTCGATAGAACCCCAAGCACTGCTTGGGGTTTTGTCGTTGGTAGACCGAGCACTTCGGCCGGGTGGCCGGGGCTGGACCAACGGGAAGCCCCGGTGGATGGTTGATCGACGTTGATCGCAAGTTCGGCGTGCGCGAACCGGGTTTTCGCGAAGACGCTCCACCCCGGCCACCAGGCCGACGTTCCTGAGGGCCAAGGGTCACCGACTTCGTCGCCATGGCCGCCAAGACCTTGGGCGGATGTCGTTTGACGTTGTTCGCACCTCGACTTCGCTCAATCTCTAGGCGAGTCTGGCGACGTGGAATTGGGCCGTCTGACACAACCTCGGCCGCGAACCTTACGAAATGGCAGAATTTGTCAGTCCATGGCAGGGTTTTGAGGGGGTGGGCCGATTTTGCAGCGGGAATTTGGGGTTTCTGCCACAAAGACTGACACATCGATCGCTCTCCAACAAAAAACGGCCACACGTGTTGACCGGAATGACGGGGTCAACAGGTGTGGCCGTTGGTTACGGTCCACGGAAGTTTGCGGTTACTTTGCCTCGGGCGTTATGCCACATTCTGCGTGCGCGAAGCTAGATGGTATTTGGGGGAAGTTTGCATTTTGCGAGCAAATTCCGTGAGCCCGATCTCGAAGCGTTGGCGCGCCGACTGACAGATTTTGACACCCCAGGACAACTTTTGACATTGGGGGACAAAACGACCCTGTTTTTGGCCGTTTTCCTCAAAAAAGTGCGTGTTTTGTGACACATGGCTGAGGAGACGCTAAGGGTGGCACGGATTCACGGTCTTCGAGGTTCTCTTAGGATGGGTGTCCAACCTTCGTGGGATCCGCATCGACCGCTCCTCGGCTTAGTCCCGGAGGGACGGTCGACAATAGCCCACCGTATCTGGCCAGATTCAGAGTGCGGTGAGGAGGACAACTTTGTGTTGTGCGAAGTCTAGTCAAAACGGCAACGCCTCGTCGCCCTATCAGGCAGCTAAACTGGCCAGAGATTCGGCGAATGACATCATGCGTCCGCGCAGGTGAACCGGATGGTTAAGGACGCCCTCACTCCCACAGCGGGCCAAGAATCTCCGGGTCAATTGTCGCATCCTCAGTCCAGCCGTGGCCTTCACTCGCACCACACAGTGCCTGTACATCTCTTCGTTGTGCTTTTCGATGACGCTTCGTAACTGCGGAGGCGGCGGCCGTCAGTTCTGTAAATCGAATCGAAGTCTGTGGATTGAGCGCGCGCCCCGTTCCCAGGGCGTAGTCCATTGCGGTCAGGAATTTGACAAGGTTCTCGATCGCGACAGTTAAGTCAAACTGCATTTGCCGTGACGCAGATCTCTTGTACCTGATGCAGCTTCGTATGCATTCATGCAGCGCAGACCTCGGAGGGAAATGCGAACCTGACGACGAATTCACAACAGACTTCAAAGCCGCTAATACCTGCGAAACCAGGCTGCTTATCTTATCGCTCATCTCGGGTACACAATCCGGGGACCATTCCAATCGCATGATGCATCTCGTGACAAATAGGATGCGTCCAGAACGGGGAACGCGTTCTATGGGCGATGACGACGTCAGTTGTGGATCACCGAAAATCGAAATGCCTGAATCCAACGAACCTGAAGTCGGCACGACGTCGTTCGTCATTTCCACTTCATACTCATCGGATGCCGTATGACTATGTTCTGTCAGCGATTCTGTCGCCCTGGCACCCGCCACATCCTGGTGTTGCGAAATAGAGGTCAGCTCAGCGAGGCGGTCGGCAATGCCCGGATTGTCGGGGCCGTAGCACTGTTCAATCGTCAACGCTCGGCGCATCAGAAGCTGCGCCTCAAACGGTCGAGCTGTGGCATGTAATGTCAGCGCGAGCCTACTGAGATCGCGCGCTGCACGAGTTGAATAGGGGCCAAAATTCTTTGAGTCAAGCTGCAGAGCGCGACGCTGTAGCGATTCGGCTTCAACCCACTGGGAGACACTTACCAACCAGTCCGCCAGTGCTGACATCAATCCCGAAGTGGCCTCGAAAATCGCGCATTGATCAGCCTTGTTGGTGGAGACGAGAATGTGCGGGCGCAACCGTTCCCAATTGACTTTCACATCAGAAATCACGGCGTCGTTCAAGAACCGGAGCGTGAAGCCTAGGCACCTTGATTGAAGTACCTGGCGATCACGAACCTCTTGCTGGATCACTTCACGAATAGCGATGGCATCGAATTCTGATATCGCAATCACCAGATCGAGCCTGATTAACGAATCCAGAGTTTCGCGTAGCGATGCGGCTGGCGATTCCTCTGCCATCGCTTCTCGCCAGATTTCCTCCGCCCGTTCGGTATCGAACACAACTCGCGGGATCGGATCAGGGGCAAACCACGCGAGAATTTCGAGCAGTGCGATCTCGTTCGGCGACATGTGGCCAAGCATGGGATGAGACATTTCGATATCACTGCTATTGAAGCGTCGGCCTGGTCCAACCATGAATTAAGACGATCATAGCGACTGACTACTGGGGCTCCACTGATGAATGCCGCGTGTAACGAAAAACCGACGGAACCCGTCCCCCCATTGTTGTCCCCCTGGCCGATTCCGCGACGCTCGAATTGGGTCGAACGGGCCCATGAGCCCCTGATGGACAAGGAATTGGCGGCGATCCGGCGCTGTGCTCAATGGGGAAGTCCGCCAGGCAATTCCATCTGGATCGAATCAATCGTTCACCGACTGGGTTTGGAATCCACGCTACGCCCGCGCGGTCGCCCCCAAGTTCGGCCGCTCAAAATCTCGTATGATAATTCCATTAACAAGGAGTCCTGACACCTTCGATTTGCTCGAGAACTCTCGAGTCGCGATAAATATTGAATCTCAGCCTCTTCCAGTCCACGCGGCAATAATGGACCCGTCCGAACTGTCGGCATTTTCTCGCTTTTCGATAACCTCATTCCAGAAAAGCTCCGCATACAAACATTGGTCAAACAATCGCACGCTCCTGCGATTTCCGGGGGGGCTCCCGATGGCTCGATCTGAGCCGCCGATTCACTCTGAAAGATTGAGAAATCGAGCTGCCCGTCCGTCGAGAACTTCTACTCTTCTGCTTATAATGGGTTTTTTGAGATGTGCAACAAGTTGCGGCGCGGAGGAATCGTTGTCGGTCTTCCCTATTAGGAGTCGGATGTGAGGGCTAGCGATTCTGAAATCATCAATTTGACCCCAAAAGGGGCTGCCGTTCGAAGCGAACTGCCCTCGGCCCCGATTGATTTCGGCAGCCATGGCAACACATTTCATGAGGCGTGCCATAGAGGTTCAAGTCCAAGGCGGCCGCAATGCTGCTGCCATTCCAAATAGTTCGTTGCCCGACGGAGGGTGGTAGGTGAACGCTTTATGCTGCGTCTGGATGATCGAGAACTGTTTCATATAATAGCCGCGATTGACACATTGCCTTGTCCGACGTCAGACATGGGACTGCAAGGCGCGTTTCCGGAAAGTAGCAGCGCTGGATCCATCGGGCAAAGTTCTTTGGCAAGGCCTCCTGGAATTGCCCCATGAAAGTCTTTACAGGGCGAAGCAGCCCCTCAACATTGAGGTTTCCAGTACTTCAGATGTCTCGCTCACATTGAATAGTCCGACACTCATTTCTTCTTGGGGAATTAATTGTGATTTCTGCTTCTCCTCGGAATGCCGACCGATCGAGTCCTCTTTCCTTGGTGACCTGTTCAGCACTGCGCTCGTTCGCCGCACTACTTCTGGCAACGTTCGCCTGCTATCCAGTTTTCGCAGAAATGCGGGCCAAAATTCCATCTGCAGAACGCCAGAAAGAGGTCGCCCAACTCCTGGAGAGTGCGTATCAATTGACCGCGTTACAGGGAAATTCAAAGAAGCAGGCGACGATTGGGCAGTTGATGGAGGCCGCACGCGATAAACAGACTACCTCCGATGAACGCTATGTCGTCCTGACCACAGTGATTTCGCTCTCAATTGATATCGGAGACATTGAGAGCTGGCGAGAAGCTGTAGAGGTGCTGGTCGACACGTTCGATGTGAATGCGGAAAAAGAAAGGACCCGTTTACTATCGGAGTTCTTACGTTCCGGGAAGACGATCTCACAACTGAAACCTGGCATTGAGGAGTGCGTCAAACTCTCCAAATTAGCAATCGAGCAGAAACGCTTCAGTGATGCCTTGTCACTACTCGATCTCGCCGACACCGCGGCCAAGCGGACAACGAATGCGGAGAGCATAAAAAAGCTGCTCGTGACTGCCCGCGAGACCGCTTTTACACGGGAGAATGAATGGAAAGCCTTTCAGGCAGCCATCGCAAAGCTTGAGGCGAATGCGGACGATCCCATCGCAAACCTCACAGTCGGACGCTGGCATTTGGCCGAAGATGAGGATTGGGAGATGGCCCTAGCGTTCCTGGCGAAGGCGGGCGATGCCAAGTGGAAAACTGCTGCGACTCTAGAGCAATCGTCGCCAGCTGACTCGGCGGGTCAGGTGGCCGTCGGAGATGCATGGTATGCCATCGCGGAAAAAGAATCGAGTACCCTGAAAACGGTGCTGCTCATCCACGCCGGTCACTGGTATGAGACGGCTAGACCAAATCTAACCTCAGTTCTCATGAAGCAACTTGTCGCAAAGCGACTGGCCGAAATTGCTCCATTGCAAGTGCCGAAGGTGGAGAAGCCGCTCGGCGTGCCAAAGGCTGTTCTCGATTCAACTCCGGTGCCAGCTGAATGGATTGATCTTCTCGAATGGTGTGAGGGCGTTGACTGGAAACAACGTGGTATTGACTGGAATGACAATCTTGAGGGGCGACCGACGAGAGATGGAATTACATTGAATCCTGATGGGCACGGCTACTTGAGTCCAGTTGGTCAGCCCTACTTTCCATTGCCCGCCATTGCTTGTGGAAGTTACGAATTGGAGTTGGAATTCAGTCGATTGGCCGGATCCGGAGGAGTCAGCATCTTCTTTCCGGTCCACTCGCACAACGTTCATTTGGAGCTAGGAAATGACAATGCTGATTTCATTGGCTGGATAGACGGGAATCGAGCGCCTGACAATTCAACCGGAAGGCGACCTTCAATGATTACGACAGACCATCGAAAACACGAATTACGAATCCGTGTGACTGGTGATGGTGACGAAGTCAAATTCAGCATCGATTTAGATCACAAGAAGAATTATATAGAATGGAAAGGTCACCATTCGCGATTGCGAAACGGTGAAAATGGCGGTTGGCGACTGTCGATGATTAATCACATCTGGGTCGGTGCAGCTGGAACCCGCGTCGTATTTCCGAAGATTCGCCTGCGCCCAACGGGCACCATTCAATCGGACCGATCTTTGCCATCAGACCGAGAAAAGGATCTCAGCAATGGATTCATCCGTCTCGTGAATCTCGAACCCGGCCAAACGTCCGTCAAATGGGCGCGTTTCGTCATCAATCAACTTCCACTAGAATTTGTTTACGGTCCTGAAATGTGCTGGCCGCGAATTCGACAACTGTCTGTTTGCAAAGATTTTTATGGTGCACATGCCCCTTCGCGCATCGTTTGTCCGATTGCACCGGATGCGAAGAGCTTTTCGGCAGTTGGCTATAATGACTCGGATGGTTTGGCAAAATACATTGTTTCGATCGACGGCAAGAAGGTCTTCGATTCCGGCTCGACTTTTAATTCCGTCGTGAAAGTAGATATCCCCGCAAAAGCGGAACGCATGGAACTCATTGTCGACCCCGACGGAGGCAAATTGCACGATCACACATATTGGTGTTATCCGCGGTTCCATTCCGTGGTGGCTGATCAAGTCACCGACAAGATGCTTGATGGTCCTCCAGGGACTCTTCGATTCAAGATCGCGTCGAGTTCTGTTGGAGAGGGGACATTGACACATAACCAACCGATTAACGATTCGTTGAAGTCTGTCCCACTCAATTTTCGCGATGCCGAGCCGTGCGACGAATTCATATTTGCTCATGCTCCATCAACGGTCACATTCCAGATCCCGAAAGGGATGACGCGTTTTAGTGCGGTTGGCTTTAATGCGTGCAATCATCGTTCGTGTTTCGACGTCTGGGCTGATGGAACTCGCATTTACAAAAGCCCTGTAGCTGGAATCATTCCTATCAACGTCAAATTGCCTGCTGGAGCGAAGACCATTGAATTGAGGGCGACCATCGTCGGCGATGGTACCGGATGTCACACCTTCTGGTGTTTTCCGAGGCTATATCGGAAATGAGTGAACCTATGAAGAACGAAGGTCACGCCGCCGACACCGTTCGGTTTCGATAGCAATCTCAAACAGGATTCTGATGGGCACGTCTTCATATCCGCGTCCCGATTGAGTCCCTCTCGCTTTCGCTCATGACATCGGCCGATGTTGATGCCATCTTGGTGTGAACTTCTGACATCGGGCGTGGGGTGATCGAGATGTTTCAGTGGGCGAGTGATCCTGGGCGGCAGCGAAGGACGATCACGCGGCGAGACTCGTTGCGGGTCGGGATGCTGGGTGTTGGTGGGCTGGTATTGTCGGATTTGCTGCGGTTGCAGGCGATGGCCGCGCCGAAGGACGGGCTCGGCAAGACGACTCCCAAGGAGACGGCTGTCATTCTGTTGTTCGTGCATGGCGGGCCGAGTCAACTGGAGACGTATGATCTGAAGCCGGAGGCTCCTACGGAGATTCGCGGCCCCTTTCTGCCGATTCCGACCAATGTGCCGGGCATCGACATTTGCGAACATCTGCCGAAGCAGGCTCGACTGGCCGACAAGTTCACGTTGATCCGGTCCTGCTGCCACGATCAGGCCAATCATTTTGAAGGGCACGCTCGGTTTCTGAGCGGCTATGGCCAGTTCAAGCCCGGGACGAGCGAATCGTATTATCCGCAGGTCGGTGCCGTTGTGAACCGTGTCCTGTCGGAGCAACGAGCCGGACTGGCTGCGGTCGCCATCAATGGTGTCGTGTTGAACGGCCCCGACTACAGTCCCGGCATCGCTCAGGGGTTCTGGAGTTCTCAATACCGCGTTCCTATTTCGAACTTTGCGCTGCGAGACGCCAGCCTGAGTGTCGATGGTCCGCGGTTGGGTGATCGACTGGCGATGTTGCAGTCCTTCGATCGTTACCGCCGCGAAGCGGACACGACGGGGGCCATGACAGGCTTGGATGTCTTCAACGAACGAGCCATCAACATCCTAATGACGAATCGCGTACGAGACGCCTTCGATCTGTCCAAGGAAGATCCTCGCCTGTGCGACAAGTACGGCGACGGTTACGGCCGCGAAGTGCTGGTGGCCAGACGACTGGTGGAAGCGGGAGTCGGCTTCGTCTCGGTCCGGATCCCGGGGAGTGGCGAAGGGACCAAGGCGTACGATTGGGATGACCACGCGGTCAACTGGGACATGCTGGGCGCGATGAACGCTCGCTTGTCGAAATACGATCATGTTGTCAGCACATTGATTGAGGATGTCTTTGACAGAGGCCTCGACAAGAACGTGCTGATCGTCGTCACCGGCGAATTCGGTCGTACGCCACGCCTGGAATTCAAAGATGGCAAAATCGGTCGCGATCACCATCCCGGCGCGATGTCGATCATGGTTTCCGGCGGAGGCATGCCGATGGGGCAGGTGATTGGTGCCACCGACCACCACGCGGCTCGGCCGAGCACTCGACCACTGGACCCTCACGACATCCTGGCGACCATCTATCGGCATCTTGGCATCGATCACACCGCCGAATTCCCCGACCCCCGCGGACGACCGATCCCACTGACACGCGGTGGACCGATTGCGGAGTTGGTGTAGCGAGGCCTACACGTTGACGACGGGCTGGAGCGGGCTGGAGCGGGCTGGAGCGTCTCGCGAAGCCCCGGTTTGCCCAGACGATAATTGCGATCAATGTCGAATGATATTCGACCGGGGCTTCCCGTTGGTCCAGTCCCGGCCACGCGTCGCCCGATCCCACTGACGCGCGGTGCACTGATTGCCGAGTTGGTCTAGCGATCCCTACACATTCAGATCAGGCGGTACGGACACATTCTGGTTCTGCATCGCCTGGTCGATGCGAAAATCGATGTAGCGACGAAAGTAGAGCACCCACTGGATTATCGCCAGGGTGATGAGTCCGACTTCTGACCAAACCATCCCGAAATGGGATGGAGAATCCTGCGGCATCCCGAGGCAAACCACCAGGTCCAGCAACGCCACTACCGTCGCCCCGGCAGGGACTAAGACGCTTGGTGATTTGCGGGTGCCCATTGAATACTCCCGTGGTGGTATCACGCGGCCGATCTGTTTGTTCGCTGAACGAGTATTAGACTGTGTGATGATAGCGAACACCAACCAGCCGCCCGCGGAGTGGTCCCGCCGTCCAGCCGAAGCGACTTGTCCAAGGCGGACAAACTTGCAACAAATGATTCTTCCGAACCAACGATATCACTTCGAATGCGAGGTCTATGACACATGGGAAACCGAATTCGCCTTGTGTTGCTGGTCGCCCTGACGTGGCTCGGAGGCTTTGTAGGCCACCATCTGGGCAGTTTGCCCCTAGCGTATACACTTTCGCTCGCGATCGGTTGGGGCGTGTTTGTGGCCTGCATACTAGGCGTGACTTACAAATTCTTCCCTTCGGATTCTGGGCAGCGCCTGGCTAGCGAAAGAAGGTATACGATCGACACTCCGGAGTAGCGGCATAATCAGACGACTAAGCGACGGCAACTGTGCCGGACATGCCAGGAGTCACCAATGGATTGCAGGAAACTAGCGATCGTCGTCGGCCTCATTTTGACTCGACACGTTTGGAGTGCGGAGCCGAAGGAGATCGCGCCGGATGTGGTG
>CBIHQO010000058.1:0-14636 GCA_966211735.1 uncultured Schlesneria sp. | reverse complement strand
ATTTGCCGCCGATCTGTATGCTCACCTGGCTGCTGAAGAGTCGAGCAATCTCTTTTTCTCGCCCTACAGCATCTCGACGGTCCTCGCCATGACCTGCGCGGGGGCCAGAGGCGAGACTGCTGAGCAGATCGTCAAGGTGCTGCATTTCCCTCTTCCACAACCAGAGCTTCATCCGGCATTTGCCAAGTTAAGAACAGACCTGACACCCAGTGGCAAGGTGCCCGCGTTTCAGCTTCGAATGGCCAACCGATTGTGGGGCCAGAAAGGGTCGCAGATCCTTCCGGACTTTCTCAAAGACACGAAGGAACATTACGGAGCGGAGATCGGCTTGGTCAATTTTCGGACGGCAGAGCCAACTCGAATGTTTATCAACTCGTGGGTCGAGAAGCAGACGGATCGCCAGATTACAGACCTGATCACACCGGGAATGATCAACGCAAATACTCGTTTCCTGCTGACGAATGCCATCTATTTCAAGGGGACGTGGCTGAACATCTTTAATAGGCGCGCTACGTTCGAAGCGCCGTTTCAGACATCCGGCACACAACGCGTTGCCGTGCCGATGATGTACCAGAAGAGCTTTTTCCGGTACGTCGAATTCGAAACCCTACAAATTCTGGAATTGCCTTATTCGGGCAGCACTCTGTCCATGCTGATCCTGCTGCCCCGGAAGATCGACGGATTGAACGATCTGCAGAAGTTACTGACAAATGAGAACCTGCAAAGATGGACCGCGGGGCTGAAGACTCGCGAGGCCCACGTTTACCTGCCCCGGTTCCGATTGGAGTCGGAGTTCACCTTGGAGGACGCACTTGGAAAGCTGGGCATGCCGCTCCCGTTTTCCAAGAATGCGAATTTGTCAGGGATCAGCAGTAAGGAACAATTATTCATTTCCCACGTGGTTCATAAGGCGTTTGTCGAGGTGAATGAAGAGGGAACCAGAGCCGCCGCGGCGACCGGAGGTGGTGGATTGTTTGGCAGATCGGAGCCCATCGAGTTCCGAGCCGACCATCCCTTCGTGTTCCTGATCCGCGACAATCGAACCCAGTGCATTCTGTTCCTGGGGCATGTTTTGAACCCGTTGGAATGAAAAAGGTAGTTAGCCCGGAGAGGTCAGGCGGTGCCACTCTCGATGCCTGTTGACGTTCTGCATAGCCAGGTATAACCCTTGAATCCCATCCGCAAGTGGGTGGGGACAAATGCCAGCACATGGGAGGTGGTTCTCAATGACTTCGAGTGCACCGTCGCGATGGAGAACTCTGCTGGTTGCTGTCGTCATTGGCATGCAGTGGTTGACGACCGCGGACGCTCAGGTGTTTGACGAGCAGTTTTCGCATTGGCCCGTGAACCTGACGATCCACGGGCGAATCCTGGTCGACAATGATGTCCAGGATTGGGATGACTTGAAACCGGTTCTGGAACGTGTCGCCAAGGATCAGTCCATTATCTGCTTTCGGCGTGAGGCGGCTTCATCCTCGAACCCATTGGTGGAGGCTCTGAAGGCCGCTGTCGGGGATGATGACAGTGTTGAAATCACCTCCTTCACCGAATTACCGTTGGATGATCTGAAGGCGGCATTGTCGTCGGCTGGTGTGGTGGTGATTCAGGCGGGTGAAGAGACGGCGGCCGATCTGTCGGCGTTGTTGAAATTGAAGCCGCAGTTTGACGCGTTCCTGGCTGAAGGACGGATGCTGATCGTCGACAAAGCGGTGGCGACGCTGCTGGGCAAGGTCGTCCTCTCCAAGAAACTGCCAAAGGGTGATGACGCGGGGCTGAATCTGTTTCCGGATTCGATCTTGCTGTGCGATTTCGATGAAAACGGGACATTGCAGGCCGAACTGCTGAAGGCCGTGACAAGCCATTCTCGCTCAGTGGGAATTGGAATACCGCGTGGCGTCATGCTGATGCTTTCGGGGCGGAAGATGACATGCTATGGATCCGGCCACGCGACATTTGTGTTGGCGGGACGCGATCAGAGTCCGCCTCGCATCGAAACCATTTCGCCGGCGACATCTCGGCGACAGGCACCTCAAGATGTGTTGCTGGATCTGACGGAGTGGCGGCGGGATGCCATCGATCGAACGCTGGAGCCGTTCCCTCCTCTCGAGGTCGAAACGCCATTCGTCGAAAATGGCACGCTGGTGATCGTGGGTGGCGGTGGGATGCCGCGCGGGTTGATGAGCCGGTTTGTCGAGTTGGCCGGCGGGAAAGAGCGTGCCAGGCTCGTCTACGTTCCCTGTGCGGAAGAGATCGATGTCAGCCAGGATCAGGGAACCGTGCAAGGTTGGAAGAAAATGGGAGTCGAACATGCGACATCGCTACATACCAAGGATCGGCGGCGGGCCAATACTGACGATGAGTTTCTGGCTCCGTTGAAGGAGGCGACAGGGATCTGGTTTGGGGGCGGGCGGCAATGGAATCTGGCGGATTCGTATTATGGGACCAAAGCTCATCGCATGATGAAAGAGGTTCTACAACGAGGAGGCGTGGTTGGCGGTTCCTCGGCGGGTGCCTCGATCCAGGCACGCTATCTGGCTCGGGCGACTCCGATCGGCAACTTCAACATCATGGCGCCTGGTTACGAGCGCGGTGGACTCGGATTCATCGGCGGCGTCGCGATTGATCAACATTTCACTCAGCGCAGACGTCATCAAGATCTGACTCAATTAGTCAGCCGGTATCCGCAATTGCTGGGGATTGGATTGGACGAGGCGACGGCGATTGTGGTGCAAAAGTCGAAGGCAGAAGTGGTCGGCAACGGAAAAGTCTTCTTCTACGACAGCCAACGGCCAGTCGTCGCCGATGAGCCAGACTATGTCGCGCTACCGAGTGGCTCCAGCTATGATCTCGCTAAACGAGCGGTGCTGGTCGACACGACTGGTGTCTCCGTCAAGGCGGAATCGGAGCTCGAGGTCGAGAAATCGGACAGCCAGTAGCCCGTTCGATTGCCAAGTCAAGCATGAGGCACCGGGAAGGTTCGTCTTCAGATCGGCAACCAACCTGCGGCGGGTTCCTGCATTCCTCCTACGGCCTCCCACTTCTTGGATTCCTCTGAATAGTAAGTGAATCCACGGTTCCTTCGCTCACCATGGGTTCCAACAAATTCAAAGACCTTGATTATCTCTTTCGTGCGAACGTATTTCTCACCATTCCACTCCAGTAGAACGGCACTCGCACTTCCGAAGGGCTTCAGATCCTCCAACAATTCAAACTGCCGCAGAGCACTCATTTGGATGTTCCTCCCCAGTGAGCGGTTTCAGGTCGGACGGTCAACGATTCTGTGCGAAGTCATAGGGTGATCTGGGCGGTTCTTCGTGGTTGTCAAACGGCGGCAATTTTCGGGGGCTCCGCTTCGAGGAGTTCGCCGGAAAGTCCGAGTTGAATCGCACTGGGATGGTCAGACAGCGGTCGCAACCGCTCCCAGTTGACCAGTTCCAACGTCAGATCCTGTGAGTTGTAATCGTGAATGTAGTGGAACAGCGTCTCGGCCGTCGTATGATCCACGAGTGTGACGAGCGGGGTGAAATGCACACGGACGGCTTTGGTGTCGATCGGAAGTTCCTGCAGTTCGCGAACCACGTGAAACAGATTAAAGCAGACCAGCGGACGCACCATGTACAGTTCGTACACGCCGCCGGTGAATTCTCTGCGACCGACAGGGTTGCGGAACAAGTTGAACAGCGATGTCAGATATCCGGACGTCCCCTTTCCGTTGCCACCGTTGAGACGGTACGCCAAGCCGACATACCACAGGTTGAGGATGAGCTTCAGGGCCACGCCGGCGACAATGCCGATCAGCAGGTCCGTTGACACGGTGACGAGTACGGTGACGGCGAAGATGGCGAACTGTTCCGTGCCAATGTCGGCCACATGCCGCCAGACTTTGGGTCGACAGAGCTTGAACCCGACGTAGACCAGAATGGACGCCAGGACGGCTTTCGGCACCAAGTTGATCAAATCACGGGCGAAGACAACCATCAGCAGCAGGAAGCAGGCGTTGTAGAAGTTTGCCCATTGTGTTCGCCCCCCTCCCATGATGTTGGCCGTGCTCTTCACGATTCCGGGAATGATCGTTAGCCCGCCCAGCATGCTTGACGCGAAGTTGGAAGCTCCCATCGCCTGCAAAGTGCGGTCGGGATCCGAACGGCGGTGAAAGGGATCGAGCTTGTCGACAGCCATGATTGTCGCCAGCGATTCCGTTCCGTCGATCAGCAGCAACAGAAACACGAGGTATGCCAGCGGTAGCCAAGTCTGCGGTGCATGGATCGCTTCAAACAGATGGGGCATGGCGATCCCGTGCTTCAGTGGTGACTCGGGAATCGCAATGAGATTCTCTCCGCCGACCTTTAAGAATAACAGGCTTGCAGCGGTGCCGATAAAGAACGCCCAGACTGGTGGCGGCATCACTTTCAGAAGTCGCGAGGGAACGGCCGAGAGAATGAATAACAGGGCGACACAGCCCACGCCAAGGGTGAAGACCTGCACATTCATGGTGCTTAGCTTTTGGGGAACCTCAGCCAGGATCTCCCAGAATTCATGTGCTTCAAACTTTTGCCCGAGGATCAACGGAAACTGCTTGACGATGATCATCAGCCCGATGGCCGCCAGCATTCCTTCGATAGCGGCGGCAGGGAGGATCGTACACAGGCGAGCCACCTTCAGGCGGGCGAGTACGACTTGCAGCACCCCGGCAATAGCAATCGCCACCAGCACCAGCGGATAACCTTCCCTCATCACATCTTCGTGGGTCGCCTGAGATCCCAGATAGGCCGACCCGAGCGTGAAGATGCCGGCATAAATCGCCGGTGCCAGTCCGGCGGCCGGGCCGCTGACAGTGACATAGGAGCCCCCCAAAAAGGGGAGCAGGAAGCCCGCGATGATGGCCGACGTTATTCCGCAGATCGGCGGCGCGCCTGAGGTGATCGCGATTCCCATCGAAAACGGCAGCGAAATCATCGCCACCATGAAGCCTGATCGCAGATCGTATCGCCAATGCTTCAATCCCGCCCAGCCATTCTCGGGCTTTTCCAGCGACGTCGGCGCGGTCATTCCGATTGGTTGTTTCACATCGCGATGTTCATCCACCGTTGATGGAACTGCTGCAACTGTCGCCATGGAATGTCTCCAATGATGGAATCGTCGTCAGGGCTGTTTCAGGTCTCGGCAACGCCGAACTCAATGCCCGGTGAGACCTGCTCCTGGCAGAGAGATATCGTCCTCGCGCCATTACCCAAGACTACGATAGTTCATTAAAAAATGAACCATGTTTTTAATTACAATTTGGTTACTATGTAAGCCGCTCGTTTGTTGCAATTTCGTAAGGTAGCAACGGAGTGGATGAGACCCGTTGACCGTCGCGGTGCCTCGCACAATGTCCGCGACGTCCCGAGCACTGCAGAAGTTTCGGAGGGGCGTTGTGATGGTGGCAAACGATTCCAGCGAACCGCAAACGACACCGCGACATCATCGCGATCGCGAACTCAGTTGGCGGCTTTTGACGATGGAAGCGTCACGTTGACGCGCGTGCCCTGCCCGAACGTGCTTTCCATCCAGATTTTCCCGCCGTGCGATTCGACGATCGACTTGCAGATGGCCAGTCCGAGCCCGGTCCCGCCTGACTGACGATTCCTGGCCTGATCGACACGGCGGAAGCGGTCGAAGATGTACGGCAGATCCTCCGCTGGCACTCCGGGGCCGTTATCGGCGATGACCACCGTGGTCTTGTCCAGCGAAGTCGTGCCGGTAATCCAGACGAGCCCGCCGAGAGGACAGTATTGAATCGCGTTGCTCAGCAGGTTCATGAACACACGGCGAAGCCGTACCGGATCGCCAATCACCATCCACGGACCAAGCTGGCTTGCCTCGATGGTGATTTTCTTCTGATGAGCCGCTGTATTCAAATCTTCGAGCACGCTCTGCAGGATAACATCGAGTCGGACGTTCCCATGCGAATCGGGATTCATGCCGTGGTCTTCGCGACTCAGATCGAGCAGTTGTTCCGTCAACCGACTCAAGTCGATCGCCTCTTCCAAGACGGTCTGCATGGAGTTGCGGTAGTCTTCCACCGTGCGATCAGCCATCAGACTGACTTCAACCTCGGTACGCAGCGCGGTGACCGGCGTTCGCAAATCATGTGCGGCGTCCGCCGTAAAACGGCGCATTTCTTCGAAGGATTTATTCAGCCGATCAATCATCCGATTTAACGTCTGTGCCAATCGAGCCAGTTCGTCGCCCGTATCGGGCACGTCGATCCTCTGATCGAGCCGCTTGGCCGTGATGTCATTGGCGGCCGAGATCATCTTATCTACCGGGGTCAATGCTCGTGACGACACGATATAGCCCACTCCGAACGCCGCCAGGAAAACGAGCGGCAGAGTCGTCAACAAGATCATTGCGAAATCCCACACTTCGCTCTGTTCCGCCTGCATCGAACGGCTGATACCGACCGTGATTTGGCCGATGGAACTGGGGACCACGCTGGTCACCCGGCGGCGCTGGTCACCTTTATCCGACACGTGCGTCTCATATCGTCGATTGGCCGTGTCCGCAGGGAAGTGCGGGGTGTTGTCGGTGGATGTTGGCGACGCTGTTCGACTTTGAAAAAAAACAGTCCGATCAGGTGAGGTGATCTCAATCTGCAAGTCCAGTTGATTGTCGGCATAACGCTCCAGCGCCGTTCTCAATTCCGCTGGCCCTGCTGACTTCTGGAGCACACCATTCAGCGCGTCAAGTTTCGCATTCAACTCCGCATCGGCGATGACGGCGAGGCGTCGTTCCATCATGTAGTAAATCCAAAAACTCCGTCCGACGAGCAACACGGTCATGGCTGCGGCGAACCAGAGCGTGAGTCGCCAGCGGATGTTCATTCGCTGGATCATGGCCCCTCCCTCGACGAGTGCTTCGCCGCGGACTTCTGCAGCATCTCTTCAATTCTGGCGAGGAGTTCGGCAAACGAAAACGGCTTGGCCAGGAACCCGTCAGCACCGCAGACTTCCGCGCGCCGTCGATCTTCCGACGATTCCTTCGCTGTCAGAATCAGAACCGGCTTCCGAAAATCGGCGTTCCGAAGATCCTGCAGAATCTCGAATCCACTCCGTCCCGGAAGCATCACGTCCATGACCAGCACATCAACGTCACGGCTCAACGCCAGATTGAACCCTTCTTCGCCTGTCTCGGTCACGAGAACGTCAAAGCCCACGACCTCCAGTCCTCGCCGCAAACTTCGCAACAGCGTCTGATGATCCTCGATGATCAGGACTCGACTCATCAAGTATCTCCTCAACTGCGACACCCGAACTGAGCGATCCCGATCAGGTCATTCATACGCTTGCAGCGACCAGACGTCTCGTGAGAATGCTACGAACCTTCCGCCGAATCGGAACTGGCTGGTTCCCCGGATTCGTCAACCAGCGAGTATCCGGCACCTCGGACCGTCTTGATCAATTTCTTCAGATGCGGCCGCTCCACTTTCTTGCGCAACGAATTGATGTAAACGTCGACCACATTGGTGACGATACCTGCAGGTTCACCCCAAACATCACGCGCGGCGGCGTCGCGCGTCACCGTTTCATTCTTGTGTCGTAGAAGATACTCCAACAACCGATATTCCTGCTTGCTAAGTTCGATCTCGACGCCGGCACGGCGAACCTTGTGAGTGGGCAAATGCATCTCCAGATCGGCAGCTTTCAAGCTCATACACCTGCCGGGAATCGTTCGATTCAACTGGGCCCGGATCCGCGCCAACAATTCCTCGAATGCAAATGGTTTCACTAAGTAATCGTCGGCCCCGTGATCCAACCCGTGGACACGATCGGCGACAGTGTCTCGAGCCGAAAGAATCAGGACCGGAGCCGAGAAGCCTGCTTTCCGCAGGTCACGCAGGATCTCCAGACCGCTGCGACCCGGCAACATCACATCGAGAACGACGGCATCAATTGGCTTGGTACTGGCGTAATAAAATCCCGCTTCTGCAGTGTCCGCCACAACGACATCGTAACCAGCAGTGGTCAGGCCTCGCTCCAGACTATGTAGCAGTTTCTTGTGGTCTTCAACGACTAAAATGCGAGTCAAAACAACGTCCCCCGGTTGGTCCGCCAGTTGACGCGGATCAGCCACGCGGATTCCTGCACCGAAATGAATACGAGTAAGACTTCATGATGAATTCTAATGAGCGCAACACCGCAGTATCGTAACGTGGCGCAGTCGGACGGGCCACCCACGTGTTGAGCGGCATAGCTTAGACGAAGGAGCTCTTCTTACGGCGACTCTGAGAACAAGCTCGACCAAAAGTGGTCGCTCGCGAGTGCATTTCGATTTGCCGGCGGGTGAATTGATTGTCGATGTCACCTCTTCGTATCAAGCGAGTCCCGATCGCGATTTCATTTCGACACTTGCGGCGAACGTCGATGTCAACACGCGGCTTGGTGAGTTTCCGGCGGCGCGGGAATGACGTCGGGGGAGGGTGGCGGGAGCAGGAATAGACTCCCTTGAAACGACAACACCCCGACTGCCGCTGGCTGTCGGGGTGTTGTCAATTTCGTTGAAGATTCTCAGCAACCGAGACTAAGCAGCGGCTCGGCCTGGGAATTGGATGATTTGTGGGGTGGAGCTGCCGCAGGCCTGCAGGAAATCCTGGAAGATCTGCATGTCGAGGGCCGAGGCGGTGTCGTCTTCGGGATGCCATTGGACACCGACGCAATACCAGTCCTCTTCGACGGATTCGTAGCATTCGATGACGCCGTCCGGTGCGTGAGCGGAGGCGCGGAACATGGGGGAGAGTTGATTGATCCCCATGTGGTGATCGCTGTTCACGCGGATTTCGCCGGGGCCATAGATGTCCCAGCAGCGAGTTCCTTCCACGATGTTGATGATGTGGCGATTGTGGCGTTCGACCGGGTCGCGGTGATGCAGGGCCTTCACCACTTCTTCGGAAACGTGCTGATACAGGCTGCCGCCGCAGACGACGTTGACGGTTTGCATGCCCGAGCCGATGGCCAGCACTGGCAAGCGCATTTCGATAGCCATCTTCGCCAGGCGACGATCGAAGTCTTCGCGGCGTTGTGGCATGGGGCGCGTATGAGGATGTGGTTCCAGTCCGAGGCGAGCGGGATCGAGATCCATCGAGCAACCGGCCAGCACCAGACCGTCGAGCTGACGCAGGGCCTGCTTCAGGTCATCATCGGAAGCGTAAGGGGGCATCAAGAACGGGAGGCCACCAGCAGCAGTGATCGAATCGAAGTATCCGGCATTGAACCAACTGAGCGAGACAGCGTCCTTGCGACCTGGACGAAAATCACCATTCACGCCGATAACTGGTTTCTTCTGCATTCTGAAATCCTTTTGAATCGTGGCACTTCCTGTGCGCAGTCGGACACCAACTCCCATCGTCGATTGCCTGGGCGCAACGCACCCCCCTGGTTAAGCAATCGGGCGGGACCCATCCCTACAGAGCATCTCGCCAATTTGCACGAGTGAATGGTCATGAGATTGACCAAGAGTGGCGCGAACGCCGGTTGCCAAAAGTGGCTGCTGTCCAGATTCCATTCTGTTCCCCTCCACCCGAATCCTTCAGGTGTGTTTCACGATGATTTATGATGGCCTGATCATCGTGCCGATCGACTGAGTCCGGTAACTTGATTCATTCGCGTCACCGGTCTCGCAAAGCTGGGGGGACTCTAGTGACGAAAAATTTAGTTGTAAAGCAAATCGCTCATTTTGAGGTTTCAAAAGATGTTGACCACTACATGATGTGATCTTGTCGAATGGTTAAATGCTGACCGCGCCCTGATCGAGAGTTGTTGATCCCGACATGAATTCCACCGCACCGCCACCCGACGATAGTGTTCAAGTCATTACCCAGACTGAAGAAGCGACTTCTTTGCTAGGACGGCAACTCGGTGAGATCCTCGTTCCCGGAGCGGTAGTGGCGCTCATCGGTGATCTGGGAGCAGGCAAAACGCGGCTGGTTCAAGCGATCGCGGTCGCACTCGATGTGCCTCTGGAGATGGTCAACAGCCCCACGTTTACGCTCGTACAGGAGTATCCCGGGCGAATCCCGTTGCGTCATTGCGATACCTACCGCCTGCGTGATCCCGATGAATTTCAGGATCTGGGCCTCGATGAGTTGCTCGCGATGGACGGCATCGCGTTGATCGAATGGGCCGACCGGGTCGCTCATCTGTTACCGCGCGATCTGTTGCGGATTGAGATCAGGATTCTCAGTGAGACGGCTCGTGAGTTTCAGATTACTGCCACGGGGAAAGCATCGCGGTTGATGCTGGAGGGTTTGAAGAAGCTGTTACTCGCGTGACGAGTTCCGTTTTGGCATTTGAAAATCAGTTCTATGTAATCGCGAAATCACTCCATGTTGGACGCGTAACAGGCGGTACTGACCAGCTCATTTGGACGTGGCCTCACTCCCGGTTCCGTGGTTTCCAGAGAAGCAGGTAGGCGGAAAGGAAGGTAACAGGGAAGACGACGGACCAGTAACTAACGCTGCACTTCTGAAAATCCAATCGCGGTTCATCCGCAGTGAATTTGGGATCGAACGCATCGAACGCATGGTCAAGAGTGTCGATATACTGTGTGGTCAGCGGTGCGCAGGTCCAGCCAGATACGAGATACTGCGGCGGTTCGCGATTATATGCTGCCCACGCAATTTTGCCGTTGTATGCCAGCACATCGTTTTGTCGATAAATTATCGGCACGGAAATGCTGTCCACAACGAGATAGCTGCGTATCCACAATCCCGTCCATGCCAGCGCCATCAGCAGCATAAAGCATCCCGCTTTGCGTCGCCAGCTGTGTAAGAACGTGCTCATCGGGGCATGGTACCAAGTGACACGACCTCGACCGTTGTCGTCGGGGTCAACTTTTAATCATTTTCATCATTGTTGTAGCACGCGATGAGCAGATCCATCATCGCACCGGTGCTGCAAAAAGCACCGACTTTCTGACGAAGTCGCTACACCATCAGGGCGGGGTCAAGGTATCTTGTCCGCTGTTCCAAACACTCATCTCATCATCAGGAGTGACATCCATGGCCCTTTCGTTCAATCGTCGCGAATTCCTGCATGCTACGGCAGCGGGAGTCACCGCGGCCGCGTTCGCCAAGATCGCGACAGCCGCCGATCCCGCCGACCCTTACCTCGGTCTGAAGATGGGGCTTCAAAGTTATTCGCTGCGCGAATTTAAAGTTGAAGCAGCACTGGAACACACGAAAGCCTTGGGTCTGAAGTACTGGGAAGCGTTCCCCAATCACCTGCCCATCACGAGCGTTCCCGCTCAGATTCAGGCGCATAAGGATCTACTCGCGAAATACGGAGTGACGTTAATTTCCTTCGGTGTGCTGGGCTTCGACGCCAACGAAAATGCCGCTCGCGAGAAGTTCGAATTCGCGAAGTCGATGGGGATCACGTCACTCAGCGCCGACCCCAATCCTGACAAGGCGACATTCGATCTGCTCGACAAGTTGTGCGCCGAATTCGATGTCGCGATTGCCATTCATAACCATGGCCCCGGCCATCGCTACAACAAGATCAGCGATGTCGAAAAGGTCGTCAAAGATCGGCACCCCAAGATTGGGGCCTGCGTCGACACCGGACACTACCTGCGCAGCGACGAAGATCCAGTCGAAGCGGTCCAGCGCCTGGGCAAGCGCGTGTTTGGCTGCCACGTGAAAGATGTCAAAACGACCGAAGTCGATGGCAAGAAGCAGAAGCAGTTCAAGATCGCCGGCGAAGGGGACTTGAACATCGTCGGCTTGCTGAAGGCCTTGAAGGGACTCGACTACAAATACTGCCTGGCTCTCGAGTACGAAGAGAATGCCAAGAACCCGCTGCCGGATATCGAAGCTTGCCTGAAGCACGTGCGAGAATGCGCTGCCAAGGTGTGAGCAACGTCATTTTCGTGATGTAAAAAACCGCGCGGAGCCGTCCGCGCGGTTCTTTTTTTCGCTATGTCTCAGCGTTAGCGTCGTCATCGCGACTGTCGAGGGGCTCGCAGACTCTCTACGGCTTGTCCGCCGCATCCAGAGCAAAATCCAATTGGTTCTGTCCCGCGTGGACTTCCGTCGACAGGGTCCCGGGCTGGCTGTATTTCTGCGGAACGGTGACGACCACGCCAGACAAGATGCGATTGCCACTATCGTCTGTTTCAGGTTCTCGATTCTCGATCACGACGTTATGTTTGCCGAGTTCAGCTCCGGAGCGGTGCTGGTTGAACAGCAGGCGATACCTGCCGTTTTCATCGGTCCCGCCGTACGACGGCGATCCCTTGTCTTGCGGAACGAAGGTGACGTTCAAGCCCGGAACCGGTGCCCCATTCATCGTAATGGTTCCAGTGACGTTCCCCAATTGTGGGCCGTCACCGCCACCACAACCCAAACCTAAACACGCCGCGGCGGCACAGGCGACCAGCATTCGCTGAAAGCTCACTGAGCACTGCGAAGTATCGCGCACTGCCACACCGGCTTTTCGAAGAAACGGTTCAGTGACGGGCCCAGGACGATTCTCGATCATCGTTGTCATTAATTGCTGAGGCATGCGTTAGTCTCGGATCAATTGCACTGGTCAGTCAGGGCTGCAGATATGCCCATTTTGTGCAGCCCACAGGTCTCATCTGTTCACTCGCTGGCGACCGTCTCGTTAGAAATCTGACACGACCTGACCATCATTGATGCCGGCCAGCCGTTGGTAGGTTCCATACGGGCCGCTGAGGTTTGGACTGGCGGCGACGTAGTTCGTGTTGGTGTGATCGATGTTATCGCTGACGAATCGCACTGATCCATCTCCCATCAGGAAGTGGGCTCCGCCGGTATGTGCGCTGTGGAATGAGCGTTCCAGGTTGTTGGCTCCCAGCAGCGGGCCATTCATTTTCTGTCTGGTCCAACGATTGTGCAGATGGAAACCATTGTTGTTCGGCCCGTTGTTGTCGCACTTGGGACCACCACCCGTTGTGACGTTGCCGTAGATGAACTGGCGATCAGAACCGTAAGCGGCGGAAACGGCATCGATCCCACTTGGGATCCAGCGCACTTCACCGACAGCGAAGACATTGGATGATCCGTCGGTAATATTTCGAAAGCCGATCGAACTGTTCACTGCGAACAATCCAATATTCCGGACGTCTGGAACGGGTACCGTGGCATTGTTGATGCAAGGAGTCCCCTCGAACGGGCCTGCATTTCCCATATAGCTGGACGTGGCAACGGCAGTCGTCCCCTTGCCACCCGGGGCATTGCCTGGGTTATTCGGAGTTACGGGCGGCTTGATGTCGGAAGGGCAACTGAAGGCTGCCAGCGGAGTGGCCGTTAGCGTTTGATTGACGCCAACGCTATAGGGTGTCGAGCCGAAGTTGAGTTGATTGAACAATGGCCCCTGATCGATGTAAGGCAGCAGCGCCGCCGACCAGGACCATCCGCCAAAGGTTTCGTTGTTACCCCAAACACCATCGCTGAAGCCCATGGGGAATACCTGATTGCTCTCATGGTAGTTGTGCAGTGCAATCCCGATCTGCTTCAGGTTGTTACGGCATTGCGTCCGGCGAGCGGCCTCGCGAGCTTGCTGGACGGCAGGCAGCAGCAGGGCGATCAAGACCGCGATGATGGCAATCACGACCAGAAGTTCGATTAGCGTAAAGGCGCGCCGCCTGTTGGAAATACGAGACATGAAGACGGTTCCTCCCAGAAATAGCAAAGCGATTATGAATGCGAATCTTTGATTCGCAGAGCGATGTGGGCTGTAAACACGCGCCCCGAGCCGTGACCGTCGCAGGCAACCAGTCAACTTGGGCGCAGTCTCATGCCACTGATAACTAGCAACATTCGAACGGCGTCAATTCGCGACAACACGACTTACGAACAGCAGTGGTCGAGACGAATGAATTCATGTGAGAGACCCCCTTGGGTCTTTGCACGGCCTCCGGAAATACGGTCAGCAGTGCAGCGGCGAAATCAGGATCGCGGGAGGTCCCAGCGATAAATAACTGATCTGATTGCTAATATTATAAGTAGGTCGGCAGAATGTCAAGATTTGCCAGCACCGACTTCTTGGACACTGTAAAGAAAACCGCATTTACCCAATTCGCCACAACTATCCCTGAACGACCAGGCGGTCCGCTTGGATCGACGAATACGAGTGACGCAACAAAATACTATGTAATACTTTACGATTTTTCAATCGCTCTTTTGCAGGAGCTCAGGTTGCAAGTTTCAGTGCGAAGTGCTGGCCACAGATTAGTCGCTTTTCGATCACCTAATTCTGTCGAGATGGGGTGAACAGCGGATGGCGATCGGACGAGCACTGGACATGCGAGAGACCGCGGGAGGTGTCTTGTCCCACTGGTCACGGGTCGGGACTGATTTTGCAATTCGGCAACGCTTTCCGGAGCTTTGTTCTTCCTGTCGGCGTGGTGCGTGTGCCAACGAGATAGAGGCTCTTCAGTTTCGTCAGCCCTTTGAGGTGTACCAATCCAGCATCGGTAATTTGGGTTCCCCCGAGGTCGAGATTCTCAAGATGCCGAAACGTGTCCAGATGGCTCAAACCGAAGTCAGTCACTTGTGCATTTGCGATCCCAAACACCTCTAGCAGCCCGTGGTGAAAGGTGTTGTTTGTGAAATCGGTAGGTTCTTAGCGCGC
>CBIHQO010000057.1:0-14670 GCA_966211735.1 uncultured Schlesneria sp. | reverse complement strand
CCAGCCGGATCTCTCGGACCGATGAAGGGGGCTGCACGACAGACCCTCACTTTGATCGCTCACAACGGATGTATGAAGTCTTCGAGTTCGATGGAACATGGCTCGATCAACTTCACGAAATGCAGGTTGAAGGGATCCTCTCCAGCCCACGCTGGCGCCGGGAATTGGCAGCCGCCTGATCCTTAGATGAGACAGAGAGAGGATAAATCGCCTCACATTTTGATAATCTGACGAGCCCGGCTTGAATTCAAGCCGGGCTTTATGTTTGAACTGATAGAACGCATCCCACCTCACGGTGGCGTGCCGCGAGCGAAAACCGCTTAGTCTAACCCATGTTTCAACGCGACACTGAGTGCGACACGCACTGATTTACCGAGTCATTCGAATTCCGTTCCTTTGCGAAAGTTGTCCATGCAGGCTGTTGTCATCACCTTTGATCGACTCGCGACACGTCTACTGGGATGCTACGGGAACGAATGGATCGAAACACCGAATCTCGACCGACTCGCCACGTCGGCCACGTTATTCGATAACCACTTCACGGATTCGGTGGGGCCGCGCTCTGGTTCGTCATGGTTGACAGGCATCCACGCCCTGCGGCCCGCTTCAGAAAAAGCGACGCCCCCAATCGGTGATTTGCTCGCCAGAGCAGGTGTCCGGTCGCGACTGTTGGTTGCGAATGGCTCGAGTCCAATTCCGTGGGAGACCGCGGGCTTCGACGCCATCGATCGAGTCGCTGGACAACCAGGCCTGGAAGCCACGCCCGGCGATGTCTCCATTGCCCGGTTGGTCAAATCAGGGATTTCGATCCTGCAGAACCCGTCGTCGGCTCCGCGATTGCTGTGGCTGCACTGCGATGAACTGAATTTGCCGCCCGAAGGGTTCGCATCCCTGTATTTCGAAGACTTTGAAGAGCGCGAGATCAATATTGCCGAGATGCCACGCGACGAGTGGTCGCGCCAGATCGCGGTGGCTGCAGGGGGCGTGTCGCTGATCGACCATTGGCTTGGTGAAATGCTGACGCACATCCAGGCCAATTCGGCAGATCAACCGACGCTGGTCATCATTGCCGCTGCTCGTGGCCGGAGCTGGATGGACGAATTTCTGGCGGACACTCCCTCAGTTCGCAAGAATTGTCCAGCCGATCTGCTGCGAGACCACGAGACCCGATCACCGCTATTCGTATCAGTCATCGGCGACGAGCGATCTGCGGACTTGACCGGAATCCGTTGTTCTCGGCTGGTGCAATCGACCGATCTGGTCCCAACGCTGATCGACTGGTTTGGCGTAAGGACGGAGCTGGATCAACGGGAAGACCGCAGCTTGCTCAAAGAAGCAGTCTCATTGGAACCCAGTCGCGAGGCGGTCTACTTCGGCGATGATCGCGAAAACTTCGGAATCCGGATGGTTAATTGGAGTTGTTTGATGCGATCATCCAGTTCCGTCGTTCCTTCAGGTGCAATTCACTTTGGAGATTCGAACTGGCCAGAGCAGGTCCAATTGTTCTCCAAACCCGAAGACATCTGGGATGTCACGGACCTGTCGACGCAGCGGCCATCAGATTGCGAGCAATTCGTACAAAAAATGAATAGCTATCGTAGCGGCGGGAACTTATCTCGCGATGAAAACTGAAGCCAGCGGGGTCGCGTCCGGTTCGTAGGGCAGGTAGGATGCGCAAGTTCTCCAATCCTTCACAATCCCGTCCTCCCTTGAGGAGATGGCACTGTCATGAGTGAGACTGCAACACAAGCCGAGATCGAATCTTCGATCGCCAAGCTCAGTCAGGCGTATCAAGCGATCCGCGAACAAATGTCCAAGGTGATCGTTGGCCAGGATGACGTGATCGAGCAATTGCTGATCGCGATGTTCAGTCGCGGTCACTGCCTGCTGGAAGGTGTGCCAGGCCTGGCCAAGACGTTGATGATCAGCACGCTGGCTCGCTGTTTGTCGATGAGCTTTGCTCGCATCCAGTTCACCCCCGACCTGATGCCGGCGGATATCACCGGCACGGACGTGTTGCAGGAAAACCGCGAGACTGGTCGTCGCGAACCGCAATTCATCTCTGGCCCGCTGTTTCACAACGTGGTGCTGGCCGACGAAATCAATCGTACACCGCCAAAGACGCAAGCGGCGTTGCTCGAAGCAATGCAGGAACGACAGGTCACAGTCGGCCAGACTCGACACATCCTGGCGGACCCGTTCTTCGTACTGGCGACACAGAATCCGATTGAACAGGAAGGGACCTATTCGCTGCCCGAAGCGCAGCAGGACCGGTTCATGTTCAAGGTCTTCGTTCGCTACCCCACCTTCGAAGAAGAACGATTGATCGCCAAGCGGACGACATCCATTCAAACGGACGACATTAAGAAGGTGCTCGACGCGAACGAAATCCTCGCACTACAGAAATTGGTGCGACAAGTTCCTGTCAGCGACCACGTCATCGACTACGCGTTGGCGCTTGTCCGACAAACTCGAGTCGGCGAACCAGGTATCCCGTCATTCATCGAAGATCAGTTGAGCTGGGGAGCTGGTCCGCGAGCGGTCCAGTTCCTGTTGCTGGGTGCCAAGGCCCGCGCGCTGCTCAATGGTCGCACGTATGTCTCGACCGAGGATATTCAGGCACTGGCTGCACCAGTCCTGCGACACCGCATCGTGGTCAGCTTCGCAGCCGAAAGCGATGGCATCACGTCGGACAAGGTTGTTGAGCAATTGATTCGGTCCACTCCGTCAAAGGAAGGCGAGCTGACCCGTGACCCAAACCTCGCGAAGATTTTTGCCGCCTGAAGCCATCGCCCGCATTTCGCGGCTGGAAATTCTGGCCCGAAATGTCGTCGAAGGGTTTCTGTCCGGATTGCACCGCAGCCCGTACTTCGGCCAATCGGTCGAATTCGCGCAGCACCGCGAATACGCGGCGGGTGATGATATCCGCCGTATCGATTGGAAGGTCTGGTCAAAGACCGACCGCTACTACATCAAGCAGTACGAAGAAGAAACGAATCTGCGAACCACGCTGCTGGTCGACCTCTCCGAGTCGATGCAGTTCGGTTCTGGCGAACTGAACAAGTACGAATATGCCTGTCGTCTGGCGGCATCGCTGTCGTACCTGCTGATCCGTCAACAGGATTCGGTCGGCATGACGACCTTCGACAACGCTGTCCGCAGCACTGTGCCTCCCAGCAGCAAGCAGAACCACCTGCAGGCGATTTTGTCCTCACTGGATATTCAGAAGCCAGCGAAGAGAACGGACCTGCAGTCGCTACTGGGACTGGTGGCGGACCAGCAGACACGTCGCGGCCTGATTGTGCTGATCTCAGACCTCTTCGTGGATCGCGCTGGTTTGTTCAAAGGCCTGAAACTGCTGCGGACACGCGGCCACGATGTGATGGTCTTTCACGTCATGGACGATGAAGAGTTGGACTTCAACTTCGCCGGGACGACCAAGTTCGAAGGAATGGAAGAGATGGGCGACCTGATCTGCGATCCGCGATCGCTACGGGAAGGCTACCTGGCCGCCGTCACGGCCTTCGTCGACGACATCCGCAGGCACTGCACTCGACAGATGATTGACTACCAGACAATCCGCACCAGCGAGCACCTTGATGCCGCTTTGGCTCACTATCTCACCCACCGCGTCGGCATGCGACAATCGGTAAGGAACTGACGCATGATCTACGTACCACGGTGTGGAAATGCCATCCGATTGCTTGCGACATACGGCCTTGCCTTCATGATCTGTGGCGTCTTTCAGCCACTGGTTTTTGCGGCCGAAAAGGAAGGCGTAGTCGAAGGTACCGCCGCTGGCGATGTGTGGGATGGCAATGGCATCAAGATGGAATTTTGCTGGTGTCCCCCGGGGACATTTCTGATGGGGAGCCCGAAGGAGGAACCGGATAGACCTCCGCTGAGTGGCGAGAGCCAAGTGGAAGTGACATTGACTCGCGGATTCTGGCTGGCGAAGTACGAGCTGACTCAATCACAGTGGAAGCAAGTGACTGGAATCTCCCTCGCCGACTATAGAGCCAAAGCAGGAGCAACACTGACGAACCCCGCTGGACTGGGCGATGACTTGCCTCTTATTGAAGTCGTGCCAGCCGACGCTGAGTTATTTTGCTCAAAACTGATGGCTGTCGAACGCAAAGAGAAGCGACTACCCAAGGGATGGGAGTATGCGTTGCCGACAGAAGCCCAGTGGGAATACGCGTGTCGAGCTGGAACAACGACAGCGACTTCTTTCGGTGATAAGTTGAGTGGCAAACAAGCGAATTTCTCAGGTGACGATCCATACAATGGAGCACCTCGCGTTGCACCGTTGAGGCGTCCTGCAAAAGTGGGAAGTTACCCCGCGAACGCGTGGGGATTGCATGACATGCATGGCAATGTCTCGGAGTGGTGTTGCGATGGCGCGGCAATGCGCAACCCTGGCGGCGTTGATCCCGTGGCGATCGATCCTAACGCCAACAAAGACTATGCGAAACAATATGCATATCGAGGTGGCAGTTGGGCAACGGGGGGAGCCGCATGCCGTAGCGCGTATCGCGTGCGTGACTCGGTTCCGACACAGTTTACAGGATTTCGAATCGCGCTCGTGCAGACAGGTGCTGGGCCAAAACCTGGTTCGAAATCGACTACCAAATCCAGTGAGCCGATAGATTCGGGAGCCATCCAAAATCAGCTACTTGATTCAAAAATCCTCTTCGAACTCGATGCCGAGGGCCAGGTTGCGGCCGTTACGATTGGGCACGCTGGGGCGCCGATTAATCTGACAACTTTGAAGCTGATCGGAAAAGTAAAGACGTTGAAAACACTGCGAAGCGACGCGGCATTTGATCATGTGTCGACCGAAGAACTTACAGCCATCGCAGCCATCAAAACACTTGAATCGATCCAACTCGACAGCTGCGACTTTCAAGGAAGCGATTTCAAGAAATTTGCGACCCTGCCCAAGCTGACAAAAATTCATCTCATCGATAGCAAGTTGGATGACTTTGGAGCGAAGGGGCTCAGCACGATCAAGACTCTGACAGTCCTGAGCCTAAACGGAAATCAGATTTCTGATGGGGGGTTGAAAGCACTCTCCAATTTGAAAGACCTTGAAGAGTTGAACGTTGCTAAAAATCGTGAAGACCGCCTCAATCCAACTGCCGCAACGATTACCGACGCAGGACTTGCTGCATTGAAGGGTCTCAAGCACCTGAAAACGTTAGATCTGAGTGGATGCAAGATCACGGACGCAGGATTGAAATCGCTAAGTAGCCTGAAGACGCTGGAAACACTTAAGCTGGCAAACACGAAAGTCACATCAGAAGGGATTGCCAAATTGCAGCAGGCACTGACTGACTGCAAAATCGTGACGAAGGACGAATCGTCCACATCGAAAGAATAGAGAACTTCGCAGAGTCCATATTCGACTGACACTATTTATGAACGCTTGGCTGGCCGGTCACTTTTTCAACCCTGCATTCGTCGCAAGCGGCATGCTGCTGCTGGCGTCACCGATCATCATTCATCTGATCAATCGGATGCGATATCGGCGAGTGCAGTTTGCCGCCATGGAGTTCCTGCTCGCCAGCCAACAGCGCAATCGACGACGTTTGCTGCTCGAACAACTGCTGCTGTTGCTGTTGCGCGTGTTGATCGTCATCGCGATCGTGTTGTTGATATCCAGACTGATTCTAGACCCATCGCAGATGTCAATCTTCCGCGGTGCTCGCGCACATCACGTCGTCCTGCTGGACGACAGCCTCTCGATGCGCGATCGCTGGGGAGAAACGAGTTCGTTCGCCGAAGCTCTCAAGATCGTCAATCGTCTGGTCGCCGGTGGAGCGGAACAACCCAACACTCAGAAGCTCACGCTGCTCAGGCTGTCTCGCCCAGAACAACCAGTCCTCTCCGAACGCGATGTGAACGAGGACTTCGTCACCGAACTCTCGACCAAGCTGGATCAACAGGCGTTCCCATGCACGCATCGCGCACTCGACCTGGTGACAGGTCTGCAAGCAGCGGGCAAGCTACTGGCCGGGGAGCGGGGGACCATTCAGAACCTGCATGTGATCTCTGACTTCCGAGAACGCGACTGGCAGGATCAGAAAGCGATTTCGGCGGCGATTGATCAACTGACGAGTGCCGGGGTTTCGGTGAACCTTGTCCGCACGGTTCCGGAACAGCACCCCAACCTGGCTGTCACTCATCTGTCGGGCGATATCCAGGTCGCCGCGGCCGATGTTCCGTTGCGATTGAAGGTCGCCGTGAAGAATTCGGGACAGCAAGTCGCGACCGACGTGCGGCTGGCGATGTTCGACAACGACGAAAAGATCCCTGCCAGCGTGGTCTTCGAAAAGATCGATCCGCAGACGGAAGTCTCTCACGAGGTCGACGTGCGACTGACAACGGCCGGTCGGCATCGACTGCGAGTGAGCATCGATACCGACTCGCTGGTCGAAGACAATGCCCGGTTCCTGGCGGTGGATGTCCCGAAGACGGTGCCGGTCCTGATCATCGACGGCGACCCGAGCGGAGATGACGGATCTTATGTGGCGGAAGCGTTGGCCGCGGATCCGAAGAGTACCGGCTTCGCACCGGTCATCGAAAACGTCGAGTACCTGCGACGGCGACCGCTCGATGATTTCCGAGCGATCTACCTGCTCAATGTCCCCGAAATCCCCGCCGACGGTTTGGATGCGTTGGAGAAATACGTCACAGCAGGTGGCGGATTAGCATGGTTCGTCGGACCCACGTTGCGACCAGCTCATTACAACGATGTCCTCTATCGCAAAGGCGAGGGGCTGTTCCCCGTTCCGCTGGATACGGCTCCCGAGGTTTTGACCGAGGATGCCACCAATCCCGGTGCCGACATGCAGGTCGTCGATCATCCTGCCCTACGATTGTTCGCGATCGACAACACGTCGCTTCCGAAGATTCGCATCGAGAAATATTTCCCTGTCATCGATGATTGGAAGAAGGATGATCAGGTTCGCAAAGATCGTGTGCGTACGCTGGCGACCGTCCGCAACGGCGATCCTCTGATGCTGGAACATTCCTTCGGCAAGGGGCACGTCATCACCATGCTGACGACGGCATCGCCCGATTGGAACAATTGGGCCACCGATTACAGCTACGTCGTCGTCCAATTGGAACTGATGAAGTACATCGCCCGCACCGATCGCAGCCCTGAAGCCAAACAAGTGGGAGAGCCAATTCAACTCTTGCTGAACCCCGCCGATTACACCGAGACTGTCGAAATCCTTTCGCCGGGCGTGGAAGGCGAGCGGACAACTCGACTTCAGGCCGCTCCCGAACAGAATGAGACCAACGCGGCGAATCCGCCTCCACTACGATTGGCAGCAACGTTCCGCGAGACCGATGATCCCGGCATCTACACCGTTCGGTTGATGACGCAGGCCCACGTCAGCGAAGACAGATTAATCGCCTATAATGTGGCTCCGCGAGAGAGCGATCTGCAATTGGCAGCGACGGCCGAGATCCGCAAGCGATTGGGTGGGAACAACAAGGTCACCATCCAAGACTTTGGCCAATTGGAGTGGGTTCAGGGGAAGGAGGCGGGTTCGGAAATCCGCCAATGGATCCTGTGGATCCTGCTATTCTTGATGATTGCCGAACAAGCCTTGGCTTATCGATTGAGTTACCACCGAACGAATGCCGCTGCCAAGCCCAACTCCAGTGGACGACGCAGCGAGACTGCTAGACGAACGACGACTTCCGTATGAATTTGAATGTGATTGCATCATCGATCCTGCTCGCTGCCGAGACCACGGCCACGCTGACGTCGCGCGAACTCGACTTGCCGCAATCGCCGTTTGGCTGGTTGCTGCTGCTTGGTGGCAGCGTCGTCGTGTTCGCCTGGGTCGTCTGGCTCTATCTTCGAGATACTCACGAATTGTCGCCGGTCTGGAAAGCCTGGCTGACGATCCTGCGGCTGTCGGTCCTGGGATGCCTGCTGGTGATCGCGCTGAATCCCTCAGACCGAACTCAGAAACAGGCGTTTCGACCGTCACGAGTGGCCATCGCGATCGACACTTCGCTATCCATGCGACATCCCGCGGACTCGCCCGACGAATCATCGCCTGGTTCGGACAAGGGTCCTTCTCGAGCCGAAGCGATTCAGCAGTTATTCTCGAAGTCGCCGCTGATCGACCAACTACGCAAGCAACACGAAGTCAGTATCTTCACGTTCGATTCTCGACTGGATGGGCCTCACCGCGTCTATCCGCTGGCTGCTGAGGCCAACGCCGCGGCCGCATCTGCCAACAAGCCGGACGCCAAGCCAGAAACGCCCCTGGACTGGGAAGAAACCGTCAGGCCCCGCGGCTTGGAAACACGTCTGGGTGAAGGCGTGGCTGAACTGATCCGACAATCGGCGGGCCGAACCCTGTCTGGAATTGTGATCATCACCGATGGTGCCTCCAATGCCGGGATCGATCCCGTGACGGCTCATGATCGCGCCGTCGCGACGAAGACGCGGCTGATTACTGTCGGAACGGGGACGACGCAGCAACCTGTGAATCTGGCGATTGCCGAAGTGATCGCTCCGACCGATGTGGCGATTAATGATCCGTATGAAATCAAGGCGTATGTTCAAGGGCAGGGGCTGAAGGACCAGCAGGTTGAAGTCGAATTGCTGTCGCTTGGGGAAGGTGAAGAGGGTGAACCGACGCTGATCGAAAAGAAAACGATCACACTGTTGGATGACGGGACGCGAGTCGAAGTCGTATTTCCTCAAGCACCGAAACTGGCTGGCAAGACGACATTCACAGTCCGAGCGACTCCCGTCATTCGCGTCTCGGAGTTCAATGTTCAGGACAACGTCCAAACTCCGACTGTCACCGTGTTTGACCGCCCGACAAAGGTGCTCTTGGTCGCCGGTGGTCCGATGCGAGACTACCAGTTCGTTCGTAATCTGCTGTTTCGGCACAAATCCTTCGAAGTCGATGTCGTTCTGCAAACGGGTGTGCGCGGGACGAGCCAGGAATCAAACCACCTGCTGCCCGACTTCCCTTCGACTCGCGAACAGCTCTACGACTACGATGCGATCATCGCATTTGATCCCGATTGGAAAGCCATTGCGCCAGAAGCAATCCCGCTGCTTTACGATTGGGTGGCCGATGAGTCGGGCGGGTTGATCCTGGTGGCCGGCGACGTGAACACTCAACAGGTGGCCACTGGATCTGATGGAATCGACGAGGTCAATGACGAATTAACACCGTTGCGTCGGTTGTACCCGGTGGTTCTTAGTTCGTATTTCTCGGCGGCTCGGTTCGACCAGGATTCCAGCCAGCCGTGGCCGATTGCGTTTACACCAGAAGGGCAGGGGGCTGGCTTCCTGCAACTGACGGACGATCCCGTCACATCGGCCGCTCGATGGAAAGAATTCACCGGGTTCTTCCGCAGTTATCCGACCGGAGGCCACAAAGCCGCCGCCCGAGTTTACGCCCGGTTTTCTGATCCTCGTGCCGCGACCGAGCCACCGATCTTGATGGCATCGCAGAACGTAGGGCGAGGTCAAAGCTTCTATCTCGGCAGTGGCGAAATGTGGCGTCTGCGATCGGTCGGTGACGCCGACTACGATCGATTCTGGATTAAGCTGATTCGTGAAGTCGCGCAGGGGCGCACAAAAAAGGGAATCAAGCGAGGTTCCTTGCGGACGGAAAGCCAGAAAGTGGCGTTAGGTCAAACGGTTCGCGTGTTCGCTCGAATTCTGGATTCGAAGTTCGCGCCGCTCGAAGCCGACAGCATTCCGTTCGACTTATTCGATCCCAATGGCCGCACAATGACCCCGATGCGTCAGCTTCGCCGCGATCCGTCCCAAGCGGGCGAATATGTCGGCGACTTCCGCGCCAGCGTCCCCGGGACTTACAAGCTGGAAGTCCAGTTACCGGATTCTCGCGAACGTCTTGCGGCCGAAGTCATGGTCACGACACCAAAGCTGGAAGATGAAAACATCCGCCAGAATGTTCGCCTGCTCACCGAGTTGGCTCGCGATACGGGCGGACAGTATCTCTCGCTCGCGCAGGCGGCTGAATTGCCGTCACTGCTTCCAAATCGAGGGGAACAGTTCTACATCCCCGAGCGTCTAAGAACGCTGTGGGATCGCGGTTGGGTGATGTACTTGCTGGTCGGATTGTTATCGGTGGAATGGCTGACGCGAAAGTTACTGAAGCTGGCATGAAGTTGAAGAATTAGGGGATAGGACATAGGGAATAGGGTTTAGCAAAACTGTATTTTCTATCGGCGATTCCCTATCCCCTATTCCCTAAGTGAATTATGGCCCTATCTCACCAATCAGAACTTCCTCCTGAGGCCGTTGCGGTCTTGGATCGGCTGCGTTCCCGGATTCGCCGCTATGTTCTGCTCGAAGGACTGGCGCTGGTCGTGGCGGTGATGGGAACTCTCTTCTGGGGTAGTTTCCTGATCGATTGGGTTTACTTTCAACTCAGCCGCCTGGAACTACCGCGCTGGTTCCGAGCGACCATTCTGGTTGGTGGTATCGGCCTACTGGCATTTGGATTAGTTGCCTGGGTTGCTCTGCGACTGCTGCGATCGCTACGAGCGAGGGCCTTAGCGTTGATCCTTGAGCGACGCTTCCCTGAATTGGATGATCGGCTGATCACTGCTGTCGAAGCTTCCGAAAATGGCGAGACAACCAATAGTCCCATCACAGCCGCGATGCTTCGTCAAACTGTTATTGATGCGACTCGCACTGCTGGCACACTCGACCTTGCCGGAGTGTTTGACAGGCGGCCGATTCGTCGAGCCATCCTGATTGCCAGTGTGTTGGTGGCTTCGATTCTAGGCCTGGCAGTGACGAATTCGGCCGCGATGGAACGCTGGATCGCTGGATATCTGACACTGCAGAATGGCTATTGGCCGCGGGAAACAGAGCTGGTCGTGCGGGTTATTTCCCAACCGGGCGATCGACTGCGCGACTTTGTGAACGGCAATTATAAGCACGCAAAGGGAACCGATCTCACACTGCAGATTGATGTCCCCACTGGCAAAAAGTCGCCCGATCGGGTCCGACTGGATGCTCGCCTGGCAGGCGGCCGCGGATCCATTCGTGTTCAACTCTCGCGCATTGGCGACGAACCTTTCCGTCACACATTGCCGGGGTTGCTTGATGATGCGGATGTCTGGGTGACGGGAGGCGATTTCACCAGTCCGAGCGCGTATCACGTGCAAGTCGTTCAACCGCCCGATGTCAGCCGGATCATGCTGAACTGTCTGTTTCCTGAGTATACCGGACTGAATCAACGGTCGAGCGGTCAGGTCGTTCGAACCCGGCAGCAAGTCAACGGCGCTCAAACGTCGCTGCCGCTGGCGACCGATTTCGTGATCGATGTCACCGCCAACAAGCCGTTACATCAGATCCGGATTGAAGGCAATGCTGGCCCCGAGCGATGGGAGATTTCGCTGACCGCGCCGGGATCAATCGCTGCGGGTGCGACACCAGGGAATACCAACCAAGGGAGTTCAGCAATCAGCCTCAAGTCGCAAGATGGACGACCAGAGATTCGCGTGGCGTGGCCAGACGCAATGCAATCCGCGATCTGGTCCGGCAATTGTGATGTCGTGGCCCTGCCTTTCGTGTTGGCAGCGGATGGTGCGACGGCGTTGCCCGAACTGCTACGCGCATCGGCAGAGTCAGGAAAACCACTGACTTTTCCCTTGCCGCTGCCGCCTGATTCGGCCATTCGGATTGTGCTCGAAGATGCCGACGGGATTGCCAGTATTACGCCCGCGCGGTTCACGATTAACGGGATCGTGGATCAACCGCCTAACGTTGCCACGGCGCTGCGCGGGATCGGCTCATCGATTACTCGCAAAGCGCGTATTCCGATCTCCGGCACGCTGTCAGATGACTATGGAGTGATCTCCGCTCGATTTGATTATCGGATCGACGACGGACAGGTATTGATGCCCCGGGAGTTCCAGGCACCACCAGCCGGGGCGCGTGAGTTCGAATTGCGACGCTCTGAGAATGAACCCTTCGAACGATTCGATGTGCTGCCACTCGACCTGGCGATCGGTCGGAAACTGACGTTGTCGGTTTCGGCTCTCGATGGCTGCACCGTCACCGAAGTGAAGCGTGCGACTCCGGTTAGAGTTCAGGCCAAATCTGAAGCTGGGGCGGAAGCAGCGGAAACCGCGCCTGTGCAGACGAATTCCGAGTTGCCCGCTCATCGAGCGAACGGTTTGAAGTATGTCTTCACGATTGTGTCGGAAGAAGAACTGCTGTCGATGCTCTACGGACGCGAAATCAATATTCGCAAGCGGTTCGAGCAGATCATCGTCGAACTGAAGCAGGCGCGGCAGGAGTTGAAAGTTCAACGCGAAAAGGCAGACGAAGCCGCCAAGCTGAAGAAGGAAGGGTCTCGTC
Organism: uncultured Schlesneria sp.; assembly: GCA_966211735.1. GTDB lineage: Bacteria > Planctomycetota > Planctomycetia > Planctomycetales > Planctomycetaceae > Schlesneria. The sequence continues at coordinate 2,279 of CBIHQO010000057.1, read as the reverse complement.
CCGATGCAGAGCCGCTCACGGTGCTGACTCAAGGGCTGGCCGCCTGTGCCGATCGATCATTGCATGCGATCCGGAAGAACGCGGTCGAGACTGCCGGCGTCGAAACGTCGTTCGTCGATATCCGCGAGGAACTTGTCAATAACGCCGCCGATACCCCGATCATGTTGGAACGGCTCGACAATCGCATCATCGCTTCACTGCGCAAAATCAACGAAAACAGTTTTCCAAGCACCGATTCGGCACTCGGTTTGTTCAAGCTGGCTGTGGACAAGAGCACGGACCCTACCGGACCAATGGACGATGCCGCAGATGTGCTGGATTCGATGATCGAAACCATGGAGCAGATTCTGTCTGAGATGCGTGAGCTGGCTAAATTCCACGAAGTCGTGGAGCAACTGAAATCCAACATTAAGGCACAGCAGGACTTACTGGAAGAAACCAAGCGGAAGCGGAAGGAAAACGCGATCAAGGGATTGCTGGAGTAATTCGTGTCTGGTTCGAGTACCGAATTCTTCTAACTCCCAAAATCCAATGCGATTCCGGAAAAACGAATGGCGACGTAACAACTGGTCGAGGATATACTAAGGATCGCCTTGTCGGGGTTGAGTAGGCGTCTGTTGGCTAAGGAGATCGCGCGATGACATCTGCAGCATGCACATTGGTGCGGCGTCTGTTCAGTTTGATCCTACTCGTCGGTCTGGCCTCAGCAACGCTCGCTCAAGACTCGGTCAAACCCGCGACTCCGGCAGAGGCGAATCCACCGGCAGCCACCGACGTGGCCGACCCCTTGGCAGGCTCGCAGGAAGCGATCACACAGCGCTATAACCGCTTCGAAGACACGATGCATCAGCTTTCCGAGTACCTCAGGAAGTCGGATCCCGAGCGAGCGGCGTTGCTGCGACGAGCGAAGGGAAAGAGCCAGGAAGGTCGCGTCAAAGTCCAACTGAATCGAATCACCGAGCACCTGAAGCAGGGTGAGTTGGGCGAAGCGGTCGAACGCGAAGAAGAAGTGCTCACCCATATGCAGGCCGTACTGGACCTGTTGATGAGTGAAGATCGTCGCGACGAAATCGAGAAGGAGCGCGCTCGGATCAAAGACCTGATCAAGGATGTCGACAACCTGATTTCCAAGCAGACGGATGCCCGGATCAATACCGAACGCGGTGGTGATCCGACCGATTTGCAGCGTCAACAAAAACAGGTCGCCGACAAAACTCAGAAGGTTGTCGATAAGGTCCAGGACCAAGACGCCAAGAAGAAGGCTGAAAAGCAAAAGGCTGACGGGAACAAATCCGACGAGAGCGGTAAGGGCGAAGATAAATCCGATGGCGAGGACAAAAACGCTGACGGCAAGGACCAGGAAAAGCCTGGCAACAAGAGCGACTCGTCCGGAAAACCCCAAGATCCTTCCGACAAAGAGGGGACGCCCAAGGAGGGTTCCGGTGACAAAGAGTCCAAGCCTGGCGACCCAAAGTCGACTGACCCCAAACCAGGCGATCCGAAGCAGGGCGAACCTAAACCGGGTGATCCAAAGTCCGGAGAGCCCAAGGCAGGAGATCCAAAATCGGGTGAACCCAAAACGGGCAAGCCGAGCGAGTCGAAACCGGGGAAACCTCAATCTGGGAAACCCCAGTCCGGGAAGCCGCAAGAGGGTTCGCCACAGGACCAACCTCAAGACAGCCCACAGCAGGACAGCCCTCAGAACGATCAAAACCAAGGCGATGATGCTCAGAAATCCGACAAGACTCCTGGCCGCGACGATCTCGAAAAGGCCAAGAAGGAGATGGATCGGGCCATTGAGGAACTTAAAAAGAATCGCAACAGCAAGGCTTCTGATCGTCAGGACCAGGCCCTCGCCGACCTGATCAAGGCCAAGGAGAAGCTCGAAGAAATCCTGCGGCAGTTACGCGAAGAAGAACGCGCGATGGTGCTGGCCGCGTTGGAGGCTCGTTTCAATGAGATGCTGAAGCGACAGGAAGCTGTCAACAACGGCACGTTGGGAATCCATGCGGTTCCGGTCGAAAAACGATCGGATCGCCATCGCAATCGTTCAGTCGAATTGGCCAGGAACGAAGAAGAGATCTCCTTGATGGCGGCGAAAGCCCTGACGCTGCTCCGCGAAGAAGGCTCGTCAGTCGCCTTTCCTGAGGCAGTCGAACAGATCCGCGATGATATGCTGACCGTGACCCGCCGTCTGGAACGAGCAGATGTCGGAGAAATCACGCAGAACATTGAGCAAGACATTGTCGAATATCTGCGTGAACTTCTGGAAGCTCTGC
>CBIHQO010000056.1:0-14680 GCA_966211735.1 uncultured Schlesneria sp. | reverse complement strand
CACACATGCCGATGGAATAGAACCCCGTAAAGACCGCTAATGGCGAAATCCAGCCGATCACGAATTCCGACGGCAGGCTATTCTCGTTAGGGATCTTCAATTTGCCCGAGGCGATCGCCCCAGCCGCCGCACCCAGGAACAAGGGCGTTCCGGTCGAAGCCACCGCGAAGATCCCTTCCCACAACAGTAGTTCTCGCTTGGGCCCTCCCCCGTACGAGCGAAAGATATAGGCTCCTCCGCGGAAGATGATTCCGACTAACGTCAGCAGTAGCGGCAGCCATAAGGTCAGGCCAAGTGCCGCGAATGCCTTCGGAAAGCCGTTCATCAAGATCATCAGGACGAAGACCAGCCACACGTGGTTGGCTTCCCACACGGGCCCGATCGCCTTGTAGATGTGCTGACGTTCTCGATCCGTCGCCTGCAGCGCCGTGGTGAATTCCCAGATCCCAGCACCGAAGTCGGCACCACCCAAAACAGCGTACAGCGTCAATGCGATCAGCATCACGATCAACAACAGGTCATCAGGTCCCATGAAGATCCTCCTGCAAGGGAACCTTGGCCAGTCGCGACAGCGATGTAATCGTGGCAATCGCCAGCAGCAGATAGATAGACATCGTTCCTGCAAAAACGGACCAGACGCCGGGTGCTCTCGTCACCGCGTCGGCAGTCCGCATGTATCCGTACACGATCCAAGGCTGCCGCCCTACCTCGGTCACGACCCAGCCCGCCTCCATGGCGACAATCGACAGCGGGCCCATCAGCACGACTGTTCTGAGGAACCATTTCGATTTCGGCCAAGATCGAAATCGAACGTAGTTCAATAAGCAACCCGCTGCCAACAGCCCCATCAACGACCCGATGCCGACCATCACTTGAAAGGCCAGGTGAACGACGATCACAGGTGGTTTCTCGTTGTCCGGAAAATCATTCAGCCCCTTCACTTCCGCATTAAAGTCGGCATAACTGAGGAACGAGAGCGCGCCAGGGATTTCGATGGCATAGCGAGTTTCCCGAGCGACAGGATCCGGTAGCCCACCGATGCGGAGCGGCGCATGCCGCTCTGTCTGAAACTGGCCTTCCATGGCCGCCAGTTTCACCGGTTGGGACTTCGCGACGACTTTCGCCGACCAGTCCCCGACCACCATTTGAACTGGGACGAAAACCAAACCCAAGAGCAACCCCAGTGTGAACGCTCGTCGGCAATATTCGTTTTGCGGATCACGCAGCAGGCAGAAGGCATAGAACGCCGCCACGCTGAAGCCCGTCACCATGTACGCCGCCACAATCATGTGCGTTGCCTGCGCCCCACTGGCCACATTGAACATCGCGGCCAATGGGTTGATATCAACGATTTTTCCATCGACGATCCGAAACCCCGCCGGAGCGTTCATCCACGCGTTGGCAGTGACGACGAAGAACGCAGACAGGAACCCCGAGATCGCGATCGGCCAGCCGGTCAACCAGTGAACTCGCTTCGGCAGCCGATCCCACCCGTACAAATAGATCCCCGCAAAGATCGCTTCCAGGAAAAAGGCAAAACCCTCCATCGTGAACGGCAGTCCGATCACCGCCCCCCAGCGGCCCATGAATTCGGGCCACAGCAGCCCCAATTCAAACGACAAAACCGTCCCCGAAACCGCGCCGACGGCAAACAGGACTGCAAACGATCGCGACCAGCGCTGTGCCAGTTTCTGCCACAATCGGTCACCGGTCTGCAGAAAACGCCATTCGGCCACCAGCATCAGTACCGGTAACCCGACGCCGTAACAGGCCAGAATGATATGAAAGCCCAGCGTAAACGCCATTTGCAGCCGCGCGGGCAGCAGTTGATTGGCCGTGGTCAGGTCAGCAAGCAGACCCGTCATAAAGAGTGACTCGATTCCATGAAGGCACACGTTGCATGTCGGAAATTTCGCTCGATTTCCCAGATTCTAGTCGCAGTGGCCAGCATTAGCACGTTGCCCTGAATCTCCTTGCTCCCTCCTCGCTCTTGGGACGAGTGTCGATGCAGGAATCTTGCGAAGCCGTTGAAATGCCCTGCCCCAAGTATTCATGCTCACTGATATTCGGTTTTCACCGTATTCCCCACGATCAACGCTCCCATCCGCGAAAAAGCCAGCTTCGTCACGCCGCTTTCGCTAGAATCCGTTGAATCCATCAAGGCATTCACGTAATCCAAATAGCAGAGTTCCACGTCGTTCAGGTCCTGCAGGGCGTAAACGAACAATCAATCCATCAGGCTGTCGGAATATGAACTTCCGCACACCAGACTGGCCTCATCATGTCGGCAGGTTTCAACCGATCCGGCAAGACTTCCGAATCGGTCGCGGCAACAGGCCGCACTCGTTTTCGTTTTCGGTTCAAAGATGATTCGGCCTCTTCCGCCAGGCGAGAGACGTCGTGGAAAACGATCTGCGCGTCGGCTTCCGTCAGCATCGCTGTCCATCTGGTCATCTTGCTGATCCTCAGTCTGATCTACTTCGAGGCACCCGCCCGAGCCGCTCTCGATCACTTTTATTCGCTTCTCATTGGAACCGAACTTCCGCTCAGCGACGAGTTAGAAGTCGATCTCGTCGCGAATTTCGAACCGGCAGCAGCACCAGCCGCGGATCCCGGTGAAGAGGAAGAGGCGATTGATGAATTCGCCATGCTGACCGAACCGATCGAACTGAACTCAGGGCAGAAAACATCGGGCGGAGAAAAAGCGACGTCTATCCGTCCGCGAGCGGCAGCGATCATTCCAGCAACCTCAGTGAGCAAGTCCAAAGAGACGAAGAAGGCTGGAACGTCGCAGGGTGCCGAGGATGGCCATGGCGATCATTTCGCGGGTCGGACTGTCGCGGGAAAGGCTGGACTCCTGAAGCGCATGGGCGGGACCGATGCCAGCGAAGCGGCTGTGGCCCGAGGGCTCGTCTGGTTGAAGAATCATCAGTTCCCTGACGGCTCCTGGAACTTTGATCACATTCACGGCCCCGAGTGCAACTGCACGATGCCCGGTCGCCTCTCCAACAACCCCAATGGGGCGACCGCCATGGCCCTCCTGGCGTTCCTCGGTGCCGGTCAGACTCATCAGGAAGGGGAATATCAATCCGAAGTACGCCGCGGCATCCAATATCTGCTGAAAGGAGGCACGCCCGTCGGCAAGGGGATCTGCTTCTACGGAAATCTGCAGGGACCGCCCACCTACTACACCCACGGCCTCGTCACGATTGCACTGAGTGAAGCGTTCGCGATGACGCACGATGCCGAACTCCGTCCCGCCGTCGCTGGAGCGATCGAATTCCTGGTCGCGACACAACACACACAGGGCGGCTGGCGATACTTCCCCGGTCAACCAGGCGATACCTCTGTCGTGGCCTGGGAACTGATGGCGCTCAAGAGTGCCCAGTTCTCGCGTATCAAAGTCCCTCCCAAAGTTTTTGGCGGGATCGATCGATTCCTCGGCAGTGTGGCCTCCATGCGAGGATCACAATACGCGTACACGCCCGAACGTAAAAGTAATCCGACCCCATCCATGACCGCCGCCGGACTACTCTGCCGGATGTACCTCGACTGGAACGAAACCAGCGGTGGATTGCGAGCGGGCGTCCATTTCCTCGACGAGCACGGTCCCGAGCCCGACGACATGTACTACAACTACTATGCGACACAGGTGCTGCATCACTGGGGTGGCGAAGAATGGAATCGCTGGAACCGAGTCATGCGCGATCATCTGGTCAACACGCAGGTCCGCCGCACGCACGCCGACGGCAGTTGGGATGTCGCCGATCGCCATGGCAACATGGGCGGCCGACTCTATATGACCAGCCTGGCCCTGCTAACGCTGGAAGTCTACTACCGCCACCTGCCGCTCTATCAGCGAGATCGCATCGAAATTCCGTTAAACCCTGCTGCCGAGGCAGCGAAATGAACACGCCGGCAGTGAAAGGTCGTCTTGCTACCGAGCCTTGGACGCTTGCTGATTTGCTGATTTGCTGACTGCTGCGGCGGCGTGAGGCCGATCTCGAAACAGGCAAGCCCCGACGATATGCTAGGAATTTTTCGCTGATCGGAAGTCCGTTGTTCATCGCGGACAAGTGACCTTGAACGTTCTGGATGGGAGAACGGGGCAATGGTGGAACCGCGGATCAGCCGCGCGCAGGGCCATGAGATCGCTTTCGCTGCAGCATGTGGCGAGGCCGAAAAACAGCTCATCCCGGTGCATTGGGCGATATGGTCGTCGCTCCGCTGCCCGGGCCACTACGAGATCGCCCCTCAGGCTGACGAGTGGGAACCCGTGTTGGGGTTCGCCCCGGACCAGCAGTCGCACTTGGAGTACGGGTACATGCTGGCAGATGAATCCGGGCATCACACTCCGGTGTGCCGGGTGCTCGTAGATCGGCGCGAGTCGGGGTCGGTAGCATGGATCGACTGGTATCCCACCCGTATCGACCCGCGCAAGCGACCCGGTTGACAAATGATCCGCCGTCGCTCGCGGCGTTTCAAATTGATCCTCGCCATTAGTCGAAAGAAATTTGCGAGAAAATGCCCCAAATAATCGATTTAGGGGATTGTTTGAGTCACCGATTCTATGGCACAAGAGGATCACAATCAGGATGCCGATCAGAGGGTATTCCTGGTAGCCAAGGTCGCCAAGACCTTGGGCGAACGTGATTTGACGTTACTCGCACGGTGGAACAGCTCTTTCACAATTGAACGCCGATCAGCAGCGACCTTGGAGTGCGGTGGCTCGACACCGCTTTGGCTCCAATCGCCAGACACCTCACGCCACGACCTGGCAACGCCGCCTGTGCTTTGACAGGGGACTCCAGTCTGCGACCGCACTTGTCAGTCGAATCGAAGTTCGTCACCGACTCCTTGAGTTGTGTCAGGAGTCTTCAATTTTGGCGTCCAGTCATTGAACCGGAACGCCAAGAAAACAGTACACTCAGTACTCTGCACTCAGTACGGCGTACTCGGTTGTGTCACGCAGCCGGGAGCGGAGGTTGTGTCATGCGGCGGGAGCGGAGGTTGTACTGTACTCTGAACTCAGTACTGCGTACTCAATCCTCCCGCCACCTGCCCTCCCCAAACACCTCTCCAAATCCGTGTTCATCCGTGCCAATCCGTGGCCCGGCCTTCTCTTCAGCCTGCCATCAGTCCCCTTCGATTTTGTTTGTCCTCGCGGCTCATTACAATGCGGCGTATGAGTGAGCCGCCGTCCAATTTGCTGGAAAAAACTGTCGCCATCGTCGGAGTCGGCCTGATTGGCGGATCGCTGGCCGCTGCGCTCCGCAGTCGAAAGCTTGTCCAGACAATTATCGGAGTTGGCCGAGATTCAGCCCGGCTGGAATTGGCCCGGAAGTCGGGGCTGATCGACAAATCTACGACAGATCTGGCCGCCGCTGCGGCCCGGGCCGATGTCATCGTCTTTTGCACCCCTGTCGACCGAGTCCCTCAGGGTGTTCGCGAAGCTGTCCAGTATTCTAGGCTCGGAACTTTGTTGACGGACGTCGGCAGCGTCAAGCAGCCGATTTGCGATGCCCTCCGGGACATCCCTAATTTCATCGGATCGCATCCGATCGCCGGCTCGCACCGGCAGGGATTTGAAGCCGCGGATGCCAACCTGTTTGAAGGTCGAACCTGCGTTGTCACTCCCCTCCCCTCCTCCGCCACCACGAAAGTCAGCCGCGTCGAACGCCTGTGGCAGGGAATTGGGATGCGGACCGTCCAGATGTCGCCCGCTGATCATGATCAGGCGCTGGCGATGACCAGCCACTTGCCGCATTTAGTCGCCTCGGCGTTGGCGTCGACCTTGACCGAAGCCAACCAACCACTGACCGGTAGCGGCTTTCGGGACACAACTCGCATTGCGGCCGGTGACCCCGACCTGTGGACCAGCATCCTGCTGCAGAACGCCCAGCATGTCATCCGGGGAATCGAAGCGGTACAACACCAGTTGGAAGCCTACAAGAAATCTTTGACTGCTCAAAACGGTGAACAAATCAAGCGGCTGTTGAGCGAAGGCAAACAACGGCTGCAGAATAACGAGTAACAGATCTTCCGAGCGGGGGGCGTCAGCCCCCTGGCCCGACGCAAACACCGCCCACTTTAATCAACGAGAAACACGAATGCTTTGGGAAGTAGAAATTCGACCGGCCGCAGGGGAAGTCGATCGGGATGGCTTGCGAGTCGTCGGTGAAGCCCACGCTCTGGGTGTGGCGGGTGTGAAAACAGTCACCACAGCCCGCTCATTCCTGCTGCAGGGTGCCTCCCTGAACAACAGCGACGTCACCCGCGCTGCCACCACGTTGCTGGTCGACCCGGTGGCCGAGATTTTCTCTGCTCATCAAGTCTCCGCCAAATCGGCTTCGTCGAAGGAGCGACTGCTGAACGTGCTGTTCAAGCCGGGCGTAACTGACAATGTCGCCCTCAGCACTCAAAAGGCTTTGGCCGATCTGGGCTTTGCGGTCGACACCGTGGCCACCGGCCGCAAGTACTGGTTCGAAGCCGACGTCTCCGACGCAGACCTCGATCGTATTGCCAAACGAGTCCTCGCGAACGACGCCATCGAACGAGTCATCACTGGTCCGCTGCAGATGGACCAGATCGGCGCGGGATCTGAATACAAATTCCAGTTGCGAACGGTTCCCATTCGCACGATGAACGACGATGCGCTGATGCACCTCAGCAAGCACGGCCAACTCTATCTCAGCCTCGCCGAAATGCTCACGATCAAGGCGCACTGGGTCGAGCAACAGCGAGATCCCACCGACATCGAACTGGAATCGGTCGCTCAAACCTGGAGCGAACACTGCTCCCACAAGACTCTGAAAGGCCGCATCCGCTATCGCGATGAAAAAGGCGAACGCGTCTTCGAGAACATGCTTAAGGAAACCGTCTTCGGAGCCACCGTCGAAATCCGCGAAAAGCTGGGAGCCGACGACTGGTGCGTCAGTGTCTTCAAGGACAACGCCGGGGTCGTGAAGTTCGACGACGAACAGAACGTCTGCTTCAAAGTCGAAACGCATAACCACCCCTCCGCGATTGAACCTTACGGCGGAGCCAACACGGGGCTGGGCGGAGTTATCCGTGATCCGCTCGGCACGGGCTTGGGTGCGAAACCGATCTGCAATACCGACGTTTTTTGCTTTGCACCGCCAGACACACCGTATGACGCCCTGCCACCAGGAACGTTGCATCCCAAGTTGGTCTTGAAGGGTGTCGTCTCGGGTGTTCGCGACTATGGCACCCGCATGGGAATACCGCCCGTCAACGGCTCGGTCTTCTTCGACGAACGTTACCTCGGCAATCCCCTGGTCTATTGCGGCACGGCCGCGATGATCCCCGTCGACAAGGTCGAAAAGGAAGTCCATCCAGGCGATCTGATCGTGGCCGTCGGTGGCCGCACCGGTCGCGACGGAATCCACGGAGCCACGTTCTCGTCCGCAGAACTGACGCACGAGAGCGAAACGATCTCGGGTGGTGCTGTGCAGATTGGGAACGCGGTCACCGAAAAAATGGTGATGGACGTGATCCTGCAGGCTCGCGATAAGGGCCTGTATCATGCAATCACCGACTGCGGTGCGGGTGGCTTCAGCAGTGCCGTCGGCGAAATGGGCGAGCACACCGGTGCCGTCGTGTGGTTGGACAAGTGCCCGCTCAAGTACGCCGGTTTGTCCTACACCGAGATCTGGATCAGCGAAGCTCAAGAACGGATGGTCCTGGCCGTCCCCGAACAGAACTGGGAAGAATTCCGAGCCCTCTGCGCCGCGGAAGGAGTCGAAGCCACCGCTTTCGGTCAGTTCGGCAACGAAGGCCGCCTGAAGCTGACCTATCATGGTGAAGTCGTCGGCGACGTCGCCATGTCCTTCCTGCACGATGGCCGTCCGCCAGTGGTCCGCGATGCGACATACATGCCACCGAAAGAGGTGCCGCTAACCGCTTCACTCGTCACTCGTCACTCGTCACTTTCATCTTCCCTGTCCTCCATCCTCGGTTCGCTGAATGTCTGCAGCAAAGAGTGGATCATTCGCCAGTACGATCACGAGGTTCAGTCGGGATCAGTCATCAAGCCTTTGGTCGGTGTGGCGTGCGACGGTCCTTCTGATGCGGCCGTGGTGCGACCGAATTTGAAGTCGCAACGCGGCGTTGTCGTTTCGAACGGGATGAACCCGCACTACGGTGATTTCGACCCTTACTGGATGGCCGCCGCCGCAATTGATGAAGCGATCCGCAACTGCGTGGCTGTCGGCGCCGACCCAAGCCGCATCGCGATCCTCGACAACTTCTGCTGGGGCAATACCGAACGTCCTGAAACACTCGGGTCACTCGTTCGAGCCGCCCTCGGCTGCAAAGACACCGCGATCGCGTTCGGCACCCCGTTCATCAGTGGCAAGGACAGTTTGAACAACGAGTTCTCGTATGTCGACGCCAGCGGTCAGAAGCAAACAGTCGCGATTCCCTCGTCGCTGCTGATCAGCGCGTTGGGCCAAGTCGAAGACGTCCGCAAGTGCGTCACAATGGACCTGAAAGCCTCAGGAAACGTCCTGTATCAGATCGGTATCACCAAGAACGAAATGGGAGGCAGCCATTTCGCCCTCGTGAACGGTCTCAAGGGCGGCACAGTGCCGCACGTGGATCTGCAACAGGCCCCCAAGATCTTTGTCGCGGTTCACAAGGCGATTCAAAGCGGCCTGTTGAAGAGCTGTCACGATCTCAGCGAAGGGGGCTTGGCCGTCGCCGCTGCGGAAATGGCCTTCGCTGGTGGGTTCGGTGTGGAGCTAGATCTGTCTGCATTGGCGAGTTCCTCCACGATCACCGATCCGACCGTGTTGCTCTACTCCGAGAGCACGACGCGATTCCTGGTTGAAACGACTCCAGAATCGGCGGCCAAATTGGAAGCACTGTTCCAAGGGGTGCCGATCACGAAGATCGGTAAGACGACTTCAGCAAGGCGAGTGCAGGCCGGACTCGGCGGCAAGCAGGTCCTTGATGCCGATTGTGCAGAATTGAAGGCCGCGTGGCTGAAACCACTGGCCTGGGAATGATTTGTTTGTAAACCCCGGCACGTTCAGAGACCGCTCGGAACTGCCGGGTCTGATTCTGCATGAGATTACTTCAACAGGTCCACCAGCTTGTTGTCATGCGGGTAGGGATGCCCGCGATGTTGAGTGAACGCTTCGCCATACGCGGCGCCGATTTCCTTGCCGCGTGCGGCGGACCAGCGACGGCAACCATCCAGATATTCGTCGAGGCCATGCTGCCTGCGGAGCCATTCCCGTTGACTGGCATGACACGCGAGCATTTCCAGCTTCGTTTCAATGGTCTTTGAGATATCGACAATGAAGTCTGTTCGCTGAGAATTGCCGTAGTAGTCAGTCCCTTCGATCGGATCGACATAATAGAGGTAAGGGATCTTTTCCGTGGCAGGGGCTGGATTCCACTGCTGAGTTTTGTAGTTCGGACAACTGGCACCGAAGCAGGCGTCGCGAACCAGTCGGCTGGTCATTTCATGATCGCTCATGTAATCGACAGGCGGAGCGGTTATCACGATATCCGGCCGCGTCCGGCGGATGACTTCGGTCACACGACGACGGCTGTCGTTGTCGACGATGATGCTCAGATCGCGAAATTCCAGACAGGTGTAGTCGGCCCCGATGATCTCCGCTGCACGTTGCGCTTCGGCACGCCGCACATCGGCGATGTCGTCTGCAGCCAATTCGGCGCTGCCGCAGTCACCAGGGGTCATCGTCGCCATCGAAATCTGGCAACCCAATTCTTTCAGGCGAAGCAATGTTCCGGCGCACTGCAGTTCAATGTCATCGGGATGCGCATGAATGGCCAGAATACGAAGCGATGCAGACATTCGGTCAACCTCAACGGGAATCAAGGACGCAAAAGCAATCGAAAGTCGGACGAGTATAGCCAGCATTGGCTGACATGGAATTGCTGGGCGTTCGGCTTCCCGGAAGAGAACTGTTTCCAGGTTCTGATCGCATAACGAGACTCTTACACTTCAAAAGGGTCTGATGCGATCTTAAAATCAGGCGACCCACCGAGAGTTCGCCCTGCCCTGAGGATCATCATCCATGTTGAACGTCTTCCGTTTTTCTGCTGCGGGTTGTGCTCTTTCCCTCCTGGCGATTTCGGCATTCGCTCAAGACGACGCTGTTCGAGCCAAGGCGGTCGTTAACTACACCTTCGATGAGGATTCAGGTCCCGCGAAAGATACCGCCACGGTGGGGCAAGTTCCTGATGAAGGGAAACTCGTCAATGACGTGGCCCGAGTCGCCAGTCCCTTCTGGAATCAAGGCGGCAAAAAGGCGATTCAGCTTGATGCGGCGCGGCAGCAATTTGTGGAGATTGCCAATAGTGTGGATGTCAGTTGTCCCACAGCGGCCTCCTTCGGCCTGTTCGTCGTCAACTTGACCGAACCGAACGACGCCAGCTACCACGGCCTGGTCGCGAAACGGGGTGTCGATAACGGGAAAGCGTCGACGAACTATGGCATCAATTTTCAGATGCAGGGGGATAACTTTCAGGTCTACATCCACGACGGAACCAACTACAAAGTCGTGAACTACAGCGCGAAGGAAGCCCTCCCCTATCGCAAACTGGTCTATGTCACCGCCACGTTTGAAGTCGCCGATGCCCCCAAGCAGGACGATGACACCGATGTCGATGACCTGAAGATTATGTTCTTCGTCAATGGTGAACCGTTGACGCCCAAGTCCTCCGCCAATGGCTATGTCGATGGCAAGCAAGGCTGGATCAAGGATATCAATGTCGCCGGCCTGGTCAGCAACCTGCCGGTGACCATTGGTCGCAGCGAGGTGGCTGGCGAGTATTTGTCGTGTGTAGTGGATGAGTTCTCTCTGTTTCAATCAGCGCTAGACGCCGCTCAAGCGAAGAAGTTGTTCCTGGAAGTCGCGGGGACCAACGTGATGGACCTGATCGCTCAGGATAAGGCGGTCCCAGCGGTCTCTCCCGTGATTACGGGACTGTCTCAACCGGGTGTGCAGATTGGCCAGCCCAATCAATTAGTCGTGACAGGCAGCAATCTCGGCCCCAATCCGCTGGCTGTGTTTCCTCTTCCCGGAGTCGCCTTCGCAGTCGCGGAAGGGTCGACCCCGAACAGCCTCGTGCTGAACGTCAATATTCCCTCAGACACGCCGACGGGAATCTATCCCTTGTGGATTCGATCTCAGATCGGGATCAGCAAGTCAGTCGCTTTGTCAGTGGATCGGCTGCCTGAGGTTGCCATCAGTGCGGTCACCCCAGAGAAACCAGCCACTTTGCCCGCGGCGTTTTATGGTTCGCTGTCGGGTGGCCAGCAGCAGCGAGTTTACTTTGCCGGAACGAAGGGTCAACGAGTTGTCGCCGATGTCGAACTGAAGCGACTCGGCGGAGCCGCCAATCCTGTCGTCGAAATCAGATCTCCCGAGGGAACTCCGCTCGAAATCGGTTGGGGACACAGCTCGCTGAAGGGGGATGCCCGAGTCGAACGCATCCTGCCCAGGGATGGAATCTATTCTGTGGAATTGCACGATTTAACCTTCAACGCCCCGGGGCAGAATCCGTTCCGGTTAAAGGTCGGCGATCTCAAGCTGATCGACTGTGTCTTGCCCGCCGCGATGTCGGCCGGTCCGGTTGACGTGCAACCTGTTGGTACCGGATTTACCCCCGGGACCAAGTTGAGCGGTACTTTTGTGGTTCCCGCGGAGAGTCGAATGGGACTGCTCGCTCTCCCTCCCGAAGCCAATGTCGTCAGCACACTGCCTGCATTACCGGTCAGCCGCGGCATTGAAGTCGTTGAGACAAGCAAAGCCGCCGACGGAATGTTGCAAGTCGTCGACGCAACATTCAAACAGGCACCGATCAAGCCGATTGCGATCAGCGGCGTCATTTCAGCGAAGGGCGAACAGGATCGCTATGTGCTGAACGTCACAGCCGGTCAATCGCTGAGGTGTACGTTGCAATCGGATACGATCGCGTCTGAGCTGGAGGGAGAGCTGAAGCTTCTTGCCCATCCACAGGGCAATCCCGTGGCGATGACGGGCGATCAGCCTGTGGTCGGTGATTTAACCCTGGACTATGCCGTGCCTGCCGGTGTTTCGCAGATCCAGATTCAGGTGCGCGATCTGTTTGGTCGCGGTAGCCCGCGCAGTTTTTATCGATTGGTGATTGAACCCTCTGGCCAGCCATCGTTTTCGCTGATGCTGAACACACCGACGATCAATCTTCCCGATGATGGCTCGGCGATGATTGAGATGCAGGTCACGCGTGCGGGTTACCCAGGACCGATTAAGCTCGCCGTCATCGGCGACAACTCGGTTATCGTGTCGCCCGCTGAAATCGCAGCGAATATGCAGGGCAAAGTCTTGTTGCGGCTCAGCAGATCCGGCCAGCCTGCCGACGGCTCCGCTCCGCTGTTGCGAATTGTGGGCGAATCCAGCGGAGTTGATCCGGCGATCAAGAGTACCGCTCGGCTTCAGGCAGGCGTGGTCGCCCCGACGTTCGTCGACACCATGGCCGTCGGCACGACCGCATCGACGGGCCTTTCGATTGAGTTGCAGCAACTTCCTCTCGTGCTGTTCCGTGGAGCCTCACCCGAGATCCCACTGATCCTCAAACGCCAGGCGGGTCACGGTTCTGTCGCCTTGCCGGTGAAGCTGACATTGGAATCAACAGAACCTGTACGTAAACGCGATAACAACAACCCTGCTGCTGGAAACTTCCCGGTTGTCTCCGTGGCGGCGAGGATGATTCAGCCCGGCGAACCGGAACGGTCGTCCGTGAAACTGATCGTGCCGCTGGAAGTCGCCGAACCAATCATCGACTTCGTCGTGAAGGCGGAAGCGACTCCACATGCTTATTCTGAACGGGTCCTGGCAACTGCCTATTCGCAACCGTTCCGCGCCGAGATCAAGAACGCGGTTTCACCTAAAGTTGACGATCCCACGCTGACGGTCATCGCGGAATCCGATCACAAGCTTACCGGCCAACTGCAGCGGACCGCGGGCTTTAGTGGCCCGGTCGAAGCGACTCTGGTCGGACTGCCCGGCGACTACGTGATTCAAGGGGCGACGATCGCCGCAGATCAGGATAAGTTCGAGATCATGGTCAAGGCGCCGAAGGTCGCGGCAGAAACTCCCGTTGCCAACGTCAAACTTCGGATCACTTCGGCTGGTAATCTATTGGTTGCAGAAATGCCCATTAATCTGAAGGCGGTTCCCAAGCCCTAAAGTTCAGTTCTAACAGGTTGGAGGATCGGATAGATCGACAATCAGTGCGTTCGGTACGCTTGAGGAAATCACTTCGCGAGCCAGATTGATCCATTGCTGGCAGTGATCGAGGATCACGCTGTCGGCCGTCGCGATGACCTCGGTCGATTGAGCAAGGATCGTATCGGGGCTTTGCACAAGTTCCACCTGCCAGTTCCAACCGGCATCGGCTGCCACTTCCAAGAGGATCCCCTTCAATCGACCGCTATTCGAAACAGGGCTGTCGAGGTACCACAGGCATGAGCCACTTCGATGGCTGAGATAGTCACCGATCAATCGCAAGGCGGGCACTGTTTCCGCGACTTTCCGATACGTCCCATGCATGCTCGCCATGTCGCGGTAGCAGCCGTCACGGGCGTGAAGAATGACACCACCTCCGAGGGCCGCTTCGACCGATGTCAGAACATTGTAGCCATCCAGCAGCAGTCGAGTGTCACCTGATTCGATAGCCGGTAAACGATGCGACTCGCGGCGCTGTTTCGCATCGTCCGAGCAGGCCGAACGCATCACGGCCAGTCGCTGCCGTTGTTGGAGTTGATAGCGATCGCCGACGATCTTTAACGCGGAAACCATGGCATAGCCGCGGCTGAGCAGCCAACTCAAATCGGCCGTCGCCATGCACAAACTGGGCCATTGGTCCGGAGCAAATAGGACCTCGTCCTCAGGATGGGGCCCACGATGACTGCGTTTATCTGTCACGGGCAATCTCTGTCCTGCCTTCGGTGGCGTGCATCAGCCCACGCATATATCCATATGCAAACAGTCGACCCAGCATCGTGTATCCCGGTTCGCCATCATCTTCGCCGTCAAGCTGTGGGACATGATCGGGTCGCATCGGACCCGAGAATCCGATGTCACGGTAAGCTCGCATCGCGGCGGCCATGTCGGTGGGGCCGTTGTCGTGGAAGGTCTCCACGAACTCCTCGCGAGTTCCGCGCACATCGCGAAAGTGGACGTATTGAATGTGTTTGCCCAGTCGCCGGATCGATGCCGGAATGTCGTACCCCATCGCCGCGAAAGTCCCCTGGCAGAAGCAGATGGCATTCGACGGACTCGGCATTAGTTCCATCATTCGCTCAAAGTTTTCGACCGAGTTCATGATGCGAGATTTGCCGAGCAGCTGGATCAGCGGCGGGTCGTCGGGATGCATACACATCATGACTCCGGTCTCTTCGGCAACAGGGATCAACTCGCGAAGAAACCGTTCCAGGTTGTTCCACAACTGGTTCGCGGTAATGCCATCGCTTGCTGCCAAGGTTCCAGACGATTGATTCAACGAGCGGGCTCGCTCGACCTCCGCGAGGCTGAATGCCGTCACTTTGGCACCGCCTCGTTCCGGAGAATCCAATCGGGTTCGCACCCAATCGGATCCGGCCATGAAGTTGTAGCAGAGGATCTTGACGCCGACGCGCTGC
>CBIHQO010000055.1:0-15040 GCA_966211735.1 uncultured Schlesneria sp. | reverse complement strand
AAAGAAGCCTTTTGACAGCAAAGGAAGTGGTCGAGCCGAACTGGCTGAGGCGATTGCGTCGCGTGACAATCCGCTGACGGCGCGAGTGATCGTCAACCGCATCTGGCGTGGGCATTTTGGGTTTGGGCTGGTCCGAACGCCGAGCAACTTCGGTCAGCTGGGTGAACGACCGACTCATCCCGAGTTACTGGATACGCTGGCTGTGCGATTCATGGAATCGGGCTGGTCGCTGAAGACTCTGCATCGCGAAATCATGCTCTCGTCGACCTACCAGCAGAGTAGTGCTTATCGAGCGGACGCGGCCGAAGTCGATCCCGAAAACAAGCTGTTGTGGCGGATGAATCGACAGCGACTTGAGGTCGAACCCTGGCGCGATGCGATGCTGGCGGTGACGGGTGAACTCGATCGTACGGTTGGCGGCCCGCCGATCAATCTGGGGTCAGGCAGCAATCATCGTCGCACGGTGTACGCCTTCATCAGTCGCCATGAACTGAATGAACTGCTGCGGTTGTTTGACTTCCCTGATCCGAACATCACCAGTGACCGGCGGAGTGTCACCACGGTGCCTTTGCAACAACTGTTCGTGTTGAACAGCGATTTTATGACTCAGCGAGCCAAAGCGTTGGCCGCGAAGTTGAACGCGAATAAAGAAGCGACGGACGAGGGCCGAATTCAGCAGGCGTTTGTGTGGCTGTATGGTCGGCCACCGAGTGATGACGAAATAAAGCTGGGGTTGTCGTTTTTGAGTTCTGCCACGCCTGAAAAGCAGATGTCGGTGTGGGAGCAATATGCCTTGGCATTGTTGGGGACGAACGAGTTTTCTTTTGTCGATTGAGATGAAGGTAGACGGCACATGGAAGGACTTTTTACGTTCCGTGAGAAGTAAACCGATTAACACGTCGCTGCAGTTGCCATCCTGAGCCGATTCATCAGGGTGTGCGGATTTGCGGTTGGCTTTCTTCTCGCGGAGCGAGAAGGCTACTTAACGGCACACGGAATGTGCCTGCTACTTTGAATGCAAAACCACATAGGCAGAACGAGCCATGAATAATACAACGCCATCTCAGCACGCTTGGAATCCCGCTTCGATCCTGTCGCGGCGCGAGATGCTGCGTCGAACCGGGACCGGGTTTGGCATGTTGGGGCTGGGTAGCCTGCTGGCTGAGCAGTCGGCTCGGGCGGGTTTGACGACGGTTGATTCGAGCAATCCGCTGGCACCCCGGGCTCCCAAAGCGAAGCGAGTCATTTTTCTGTTCATGAATGGCGGGCCGTCGCATGTTGACACGTTCGACTACAAGCCTGCCTTGAAAGAGAAAGAAGGCAAGTCCGGGCCGGGTGGCAAGTTCATGCCGTCCCCGTTCAAGTTCGCCAAGTACGGCGAGAGCGGGATTGAGATGAGCGAGTTGTATCCGCATCTTTCGCAATGTGCGGATGATCTCTGCGTGATTCGGTCCATGCACACGACGACTCCGAATCATGAACCGGGTTTGTTCATGATGAACAGCGGGTCGCAGCAGCCGATCCGGCCGAGCCTGGGATCGTGGCTGACGTACGGCTTGGGGAGTGAGAATCAGAACTTGCCCGGTTATGTCGTGCTCTGTCCCGGCAAGCCAGTCGTGGGGCCCGCCTTGTGGGGTAACAGCTTTTTGCCCGGGATTTACCAGGGGACGCATATCAACAACTCGAAGATCGATCCCCGACAGGTGATCGGGCACCTCAACAACAAGCATCTGACAACGCCAGAACAACGCAAGGTGCTGGATGTGCTGCAGGCGATGAATGACAAGCATCTGGCGGCACGCGGTCAGGATATTGAACTGGAAGCGCGGATCGCGTCGCTGGAGATGGCGTTTCGCATGCAGTTCGAAGCTCAGGACGCGTTCGATGTCGGCTTGGAATCGGCGGCGACGAGGACTGCGTACGGCGAGGGCGAGTTTGCCAACGGCTGCCTGATCGCTCGTCGACTGGTCGAACGCGGCGTCCGGATGGTGCAGCTGTACTACGGAGCGGGGCAGCCTTGGGACGCTCACGGCGACATCATGGACCACAAGCGGGATGCGGGGAAAAGCGATCAGGCCATCGCGGCGTTACTGCAGGATTTGAAGTCACGAGGAATGCTCGACGAGACGCTGATTCTGTGGGGCGGTGAGTTTGGTCGGACGCCGACGGCTCAAGGATCAAAGGGACGCAATCATCACCACACTGGCTTCACCGTCTGGATGGCTGGCGGGGGAGTGAAGGGGGGCCTGACTTATGGAGCTACGGATGAGGTGGGAGTGAACGCGGTCGAGAACCGGATGGATGTGCACGATCTGCATGCGACGATCCTGCATCTGATGGGGCTCGATCATACGAAGCTGACGTATCGTTATAGCGGTCGCGACTTCCGATTGACGGATGTGCATGGCTCGGTGGCGAGCAGTATTCTGGCTTGATTCTCGCCGCAATGGATACTTCGAGGATGGACTCACATCAGGTTGATAAGCGAGCCTTTTCAATTGAGGACCAGCGGCGCGATCGCGAGGCTGCTCGAGAATCCGGAATCGCCGAGCAGATGGCAGTGAGGGTCGCGATCGACACCATTGCTTGGCCCTGTGCTGCGATTATCTTGTTGTGGATCCTCACCGTTCCTGACGCTGGTGTACTTCACCTAACCGCGTTTTTGTTGATTCCAACGATTGGGTCATTGCTTGCGGGAAGCATTGTGGGATGGGTCGCTCACCGCCTCTTTTGGAGAAGGAGCCCGCTTCCACTCAACTATATCGTGATCGCGATGGCCTTGATCGTCGATCTGATGCTCTTTGGATGGTTACAAGTCGCCTTAACCTCGATTTGATCTGAAGTAGACTGAGGTGTACGACGAGGTTCACATGTTGCTGAACTCAAATCCATTTGCCCGTGCTAGCTGAGGGGCTTACGCCCAAGAGAAAGGCCAGGGGGCTCACGCCGCCCCGCTCAGAAGAGTCCTGCAAATCTGGCGTCGAAACAGTCCGGACAGTGAAACGGCGGCTAGTATCGACTATCCTCGTCAGTTGCTGCCTCAAGACATTTTCCGCTCTGGTGCATCTGGTTCGATATCCACATGGCCCTTCGCCCCACCAAATCGCTCGCCGACCCCACCGCACTTGCCAAGTTTGGCGGGTTGGAGGTGGTGGCGAAGCTGTTGGTGGAGGGGTACATGATCGGGCAGCACAAGAGTCCCTTCAAAGGATCGTCGGTCGAATTCGTCGAGCATCGGCAGTATTACCCCGGCGATGAAATCAAGCACATCGACTGGCGGGCCTATGGCAAGACGGGGCACTACTACATCAAGGAATACGAAGAGGAAACGAACCTGCGGGCGTATCTGATCGTCGATTGTTCGGGGAGCATGGCTTACCGCGGCGAGACGATTTCGAAGTTCGACTATGCGCGGCAACTGGCAGCGGCGTTGGCGTATCTGCTGCTGGCTCAGCGCGATGCTTGCGGGCTGATTACGTTCGACACGAAGATTGCGGATCGACACGAGCCATCGACGAATCGGCAGTCGTTTCAACAGATCATCAATCTTCTGGAAGCTCGGAAGCCGGGGAAAGAGACTCAGTTGTCGGAGGTCTTTCCGCAGATCCTGCCGTCGCTGAAGAAGCGTAGTCTGATCTTTTTGATCACTGATTGCTTTGATCGGATTGAGCCGCTGATCGCGGCCTTAAAGTTATTCCGGGCGGCTCGGCATGAGGTGGTGTTGTTTCAAGTGGTTGCTCCGGAAGAGGAAGAGTTTCCCTTTAAGCATCCGACAGAATTTCGTAACCTCGAACGTGCTGGCCACCAGATTCTCGCGGATCCCTATCGGCTGCGCAAGCAGTACCTCGACAAGTACCAGCAGTTCTGTCAGGAACTCGCCAAGCAGAGCGGGAACTGCGGGGTCGATTATTTGAAGTTACGGACCGACGAGCCCTACGAAAAAGCGTTAGGGGCGTTTCTCGATCGGCGAGTCCGCAATACCGGCCGCGGCTAGTGCTGGTAGCACTTTGGTTTCGCGTTGAAACATGGGTTAGACCAAGCGGCATTCTGTTCGCGGGACGCCACAGTGAAGCGGGATGCGTTCGAATGAGTTCGTGCTGGATGATGTTGTCTTTTGAGTTTGGATCGTTGAATGCGCATTGGTTCCGTCGCGGTATCGCACCCCATCACACTGGCTCCGATGGAGGAGCACACGAATTATCCCTTTCGATTGATTTGCAAACAACTGGGCGCCAGCCTCGTTTGTGGTGAACGCGTTGATGCGTGCGATGTCGCCAAGCGGGACCGTCGCGCGATTAAGTTGTTGCATACATCGCCAACGGAGCGGCCTTCTGTCGGTCAGATCAGTGGTAGCGACCCGAAAATCCTGGCTGAGGCGGCGAAGGTCGTGGCTGAGCAGGGTTTCTCGATCGTCGACCTGAACTTCGAATGTCCGATCCGTCGATTGATTGGGCGCGGGGAAGGGGGAGCCCTGATGGCCGATCCGCCGGCGATTGCCAGACTGGTCGAAGCAGTCGTGCGTGCGGTCGATATTCCAGTCACACTGAAGATCCGCTCGGGTCCCGATGCCGAGCGAGAGACGGCGGTTGAGATTGCGCAGTTGGCAGAGCGAGCTGGAGCGGCCGCGGTCGACGTGCATGCTCGCAGTGTGGCTCAGTCTTATGTCGGGGGGCCGGACTGGTCGGTGGTGACTCGCGTGAAGCAGGCGGTGCAGATTCCCGTCATGGGGAGCGGCGGGGTTCGTGAAGCGGTGGATGCCATTCGCTTTCTGAAAGAGACCGGTGCAGATGGCGTGGCCATTGGGCGAGGATGCCTGGGGAATCCGTGGATCTTTCAACAGGCGCGGTCGCTCGTGACCGGTGGTGCGACGGTGGCTCTTCCGAACTTGGGTGAGAGGGCTCGGGTGCTGTTGCAGTTGGTCGCCAGTGAGTTTGATTTCTATGGCAATCATCTGGCGCTGAAGAGACTACCGCGAGTGGCGTGTTACTTTGCGAAGGCGCTGCCGGACTTTGCGTCGTTTCGCGAGGCCGTTCAGAAGGTGAAGAACGAGCAGGATTTTAAGCGGTTGGTGCGGGAACACTTTGTGGGATAGGCGATCGGCCAAGTGGTCTAGTTGAGAAGAGGATTTTTCACGCGAAGCCGCGGAGGCGCGAAGAAGAAAGAGTTGCGGAAGTGAACTTGTGGGCTCTGGTTTCCTCTCTGCGGCTTCGCGTGAGAATCGCCTTGCTTTTCTGCATCCCGTTGAACAAATGTGCTATCTACATTGGTTCGCGATGCCATTGCCATGATCCATCGTCGTTTTGCCGCATCGTGACTTCGCCATTGATCTGGTGACCGTGGAGCATCACGGCGATTTTCTCGGGCTGATCGGATAGCAATTCGAATGTTCCGCCGTCCCAGCGTGTCACGTTGCCGCGATCACCGCTGACCGGTCCTTCATAGTCGAGGTAATGGATTCGATGGTCTGGGAGTGGCTCGGCGGGGATCTGGTTGGCCGCGTCTGGTCTCTGTAACAAACGCCATGTCCAACAGGTCGAACCTTGTTCCAGCAGGAAATCCCAGTGAAGAAACGGATGGTCATGGGTCAGGATCGCAAATCGTGGCATGATGACCGTCAAGACTAGTCAGATCGATCGATGACTGCCAATGAATGCTCTGAAATCATTTCTACGTTCTGGTTTCCGTCAGTCTGTCAACGACGCGTCAGCATGTCGTATTGCCGGTTTTTGACGAAAACAGGGACGGAAAATCTGGTTTGGTCGCCTGATTTAATCAGGCCGCTTGCCCGGTGGTACTGTGTTTGCATATCGTGGATCAGAACCACACCCTGACCGCATCCTTTGTGCGCCCAATGGAGACCGAGTCTGTGCATTCCCCGACCCCTCGTGAAGTTTTAGCCCTGTGTCGAGAGAAAGAAGTCCGTGCCGTGGACTTGCGGTTCATGGACTTTCCGGGGAACCAGAAACATTTCACGATTCCCGTCACCGCCCTGTCTGAAAAGAGTTTTGAAGACGGATTTGGATTTGACGGCTCATCGATTCGCGGCTGGCAGGCCATTAATGAGAGCGACATGCTGGTGGTTCCCGATCCGGGAACGGCTTTTGTTGATCCGTTTATGTCTCAAACGCTGGTCATGACCTGCAATATTCAGGATCCGATCACTCGCGAAGACTATGCCAAAGACCCGCGCAATGTTGCCCGCAAAGCCGAAAATTACATGAAATCGACGGGCCTGGCGGATACGGCTCAATTTGGTCCGGAAGCAGAATTCTTCGTCTTTGACGATGTTCGCTTCGATCAGAACGAACACGAAGCGTATTACCACCTGGATAGTATCGAGGGACAGTGGAATCGCGGGCGGGTCGAATCGCGCGGTAACAATGGCCAGAAGGTCCGTTACAAGGAAGGTTACTTCCCGCTGCCGCCGGTCGACACGCTGCAGGACCTGCGGACCGAGATCATGTTAACGCTGCAGGATTGTGGCGTGCCGGTGGAAGCGCAGCATCACGAAGTGGCGACAGCAGGTCAGTGTGAAATTGACATGCGCTATGCTCCGCTGGTGAAGACAGCCGACAACCTGCTGCTGTACAAGTACATCGTCAAAAACGTGGCGGCTCGACATGGCAAGTCGGCGACGTTTATGCCGAAGCCGCTGTGGAACGACAATGGGTCGGGGCTGCATCTGCATTTTTCGTTGTGGAACGGCGCGACCAACCTGTTCGCGGGGTCAGGCTACGCGGGGATGTCGGAAACGGCGATGTTCGCGATCGGCGGCATCCTGCATCATGCTCCGTCGCTGATGGCATTTTGCTGTCCGACCACGAACAGTTACAAACGGCTGATCCCGGGTTTCGAAGCCCCGATCAACTTGACCTATAGCAGTCGAAACCGTTCGGCGGCGATTCGGATCCCGGTGCACACGCCACGGCCGGAGAGCAAGCGGATTGAGTTCCGGTGTCCCGACGCTTCGTCGAATGGCTACCTGGCGATGTCGGCGGTGTTGATGGCGGCGATCGATGGCATTCAGCGCCGGATCGATCCGGGACGACCGCTCGACAAAGACATTTATGACTTGGCTCCTGATGAACTGACCGACGTTCCGAAGACGCCGGCGTCGCTGGAGGAATCTCTGGCGGCTTTGCGACGCGATCATCAATACCTGCTGCGCGGCGATGTCTTTACGGAAGACGTGATCGATACGTGGATCTGGTACAAGACCGAGAAAGAAATCGAAGCGCTGCGCCAGCGACCTCATCCGTATGAATTCGCGATGTATTACGACATTTAGAAGAGCGTACGCGATTTTGCTTGCGAGAAACTTGCCACTGGCGACGGCTTCACGCTGGCAGTGTCAAAGCGTAGACAATGCGCGATGATGCTGACTGCTGCACACGCCCGTCGCCCGATCAAAGCGATCGCCGCGACGCTAAGACACTGGTGGCCCAGAGCTGCCACCAGTGGCACCCGAGCGATGTACTACGACATTTAGTCTTCGAATTGGCCATAAATCGACACCAATCAGGACTAGGCACCGCCATTTGGGGCTTTACAGCCGTCACGTGAGCGCGAGGGGTTTCGATCCTGAGCGCGTGGCTCGACCAATCCCTGGCGGTATTGCATAATCTGGATCTACATTTCCGGATTCTGATGGGGAGAGCCAGAACGTGCCGAGTTGGGCGGTTGAGTTAGGCATCATCGTGCTGTTGGCGATGCTAAACGGTTTCTTCGCCGCCGCCGAAATTGCGATCTTGACCGCCCGCCGTGGACGACTGGAGCTTTTGGCTGAAGAGGGGGACGGCGCTTCCGCTGTTGCCCTGCGGCTTGCTCGCGATGCGGATCGATTCTTGCCGACGGTCCAGGTCGGCATTACTCTTGTCGGCACGTTTACCTCCGCGTTCGCCGGCGCCAAGCTGGTGGCCTCGCTCTCACAGGCGTTGCAAGTGGCGCCTGTGTGGATTGCTCATCGCCGCGAGGGGATCGCGTTTGGTGTGGTCGTCTGTGGAATCTCTTTCATTCAACTGATCATTGGCGAACTGGTCCCGAAGCGGATCGCATTTCAAAACGCCGAGCCGATTGCCCGCTTCGTGGCCTACCCGATGCTGTTTCTGCAGCGGATCTCGCGACCCGCCATCTGGGGTCTGCATATCACCACGACCGTGATGTTGCGGTTGCTGGGACAAAAAATTGAACCGCAACGAACTGTGTCGGTGGAGGACATCGAACACCTCATTGAAACGGGCTCCGAAACGGGAGTGTTGGAACAGTCCGAACATAAGGTTGCGATGGAGGCGCTGCGACTGGGTGATCGCACGGTCGTCGACATCCTGCGACCGCGCATCGACATCGATGCGGTCGATATCGACACCCCCTCTGAAGAGGTGGTGGGTGCGATTGCGATGTCGGGCTTTTCGCGCGTTCCCGTTTGTGAGGGAACGATCGATCAGATTGTCGGCTTCGTGTACATCAAGGATGTCTTCCTGCAGCAGTACCTGGGTCGACCCATCGATCTGCGCCGCCTGGTCCGGGCTCCGTTGTTCATTCCGAAGTCCCTCACCATTACGCGGTTGCTGGAACTGTTCCAGGAGAATAAGACGCAGCTCGCGTTCGTGCTGGACGAATACGGCGGCACGCAGGGGATGGTGACGCTGGAAGACGTGATGGAGATGCTGGTCGGTGAAATTCATGATGAACTGCGGCATGAACGCAGCACCCTGCAGCAGAATCGCGAGCAATCGATCGTCAAACGCGAAGACGGCAGCTTTTCCGTCGACGGGACCGTCAACCTTCACGAACTCGAACAGGCATTGGATGTGGGTCGCTGGCCGGAACCGGTTCCTCGCGGGATCGGCACAGTCTCGGGACTGGTCCTGGCGCTATTGAAGCGACCTCCGGCGATCGGCGATGTGTTGTCTTGGAGCAACTTGCGGATCGAAGTTGTTGATATGGACGGCCCCAAGATCGATCGGCTTCTAATTGCGCCGCAAGCGCCGGCCAGTGGGGAAATTCCTGCGACAGAGTGAGCGCGGTCGACCGTCGCTTGTAGGGCGTGTGGAGTCTTCGGAACACGCCATATTGTTGGACGGGATGAGTTGGTGCGTTTCGAAGACTGCACGCACCCTACCGGACACGACACTACTTCCCGTTCACCACGCGGGCACCGCTCAGCGTGACTTCTCGAGCCATCCGCCACATGGCGACGAAGTAGACGACGAGCGCACTGCAAACGCCGTGCAGGACGATTCCCGCGCGTGTCATGGGTTCAGGTTCCACGACACCCAGCCACTCGAGCGCTGCGTACCACCTGAATAAGCTGATGCCGAAGACGACGGGAATCGCGATCAGCCAGATGTAGTGGTACATCATGGGGACTTCCGACGGATGTATCGGGAAAATCCAGCCGCGCATCGTCAAGTGGGCTCCACCGGTGGCGGCCTTAAAGAATTCCAGCACTGTTCGCGGCGACGCGGCAGCGATTGTTTGAGCGATCGTTTCGCGATGCCTCAGGAAGCCGAGCCAGATCCCACAAAACAGCGTGATGTAAAGCGACTGCGTAACGAGTGCATGCACGTAAACAAAGGGGAGTGAATGTTCGGAATCGAGGAGCACTCGAATGTAGGGGTTCCCTTCCATCTCCAGATCGGGGCTGTGGGCGACGGTAACAGCAATGTCCAGAATCGCGCCGCCGACGATGAAGGCACCTCCACACCACGAAACCATTCTTGGCAGGCCACTTTCGCCCTGGCTGACAAGTCGATCGAGGAGGATCAGCACGACGAGGCCCAGTGCGGGGAGCGAATAGGCGGTGTAGAGATGCAGTCGCCAGGTATCGATCTGCCAGACATCAAACAACTGTCGCCGTACATCAATGCCGATCGCACGTTCGAGCGATGTCCAGGTACTGGAGTCCACGAGGTTGATATCGGTCAGTGCCTGCAGCAACAGATCGCACGCGATCCAGATCAGTAACAGGCCCGAGACGAACAAGAATCGTCTTAAGGGAGCGTTCTGGTGCCAGTTGACAATGGATTCGTTGACGCCACCGGCTGCTGAATTTGACATGGTCAGATCCCCAAGTCGCAATTCCCGAGTCGATCGGGAAGATCATCATTGCACAGGTCATCACTGATAGTCTTTGGCCCGCTCCTGCATTGGCTCCTGTTTGCCAGGCTGATAATTCATTCGGAAGGTTTCTCGTTCGGTCGAGATCTCTAGCGTCTCGAAATTCTCGGACGGATTCAAGACCGAATAGGGATAGAGCGTCGTATCTCGATGAGTCAGGATCTCATTTCCGGTCCGCTTGTCCAGTACCCGCAGCAGGCCCACCACGTTCATTTCACCCCCGGCGTCGGAAGCCGGACGTCGCCACATCTGCACAATGGCCGGGGCCATTTGAGATGCGTGTCGCGGCAGGCATTCCGAATCCAGATATCGTCTCCATGAGATCGCGGCGGCGTTTCGTTGGATGCCGTACAGCCAGCCGTTGACGAAGACGACTCGGGAGCCGCCCCACAACTGATCTGCCTGCAGAATCGAAAGCTTGGGAACGGAATCTGAAATCGCCACGTACCATCGTTGAGCATCGTGCAGACAGACGATTCGCTCGACCTTGGCCGGGCATTCCACCGTCAAAGGTTCACCCAAGGGGCCTCCGGTGTCGGCCGCCAGGAGATGCAATACTCCGCGTCGTTCCAGAACACCGATCGTCGTCGGGTCCATGGCAAACGGAATCGCATCGGCATCAAAGTTTCGAGACCAGACCACTTTTCCATTTCGGGCCTCTTTGAGACTGACCGTCGTCACCGGCTTGCGGTCGACGCTCCAGACCTGCCCGCCTTGGTTCATCAACACATCATCGGGCGATAGCTTCCAAGGGATCTCTTCGAGCAGGTGCCCATCGATCGCACTGACGATTTGCATTTGCCCGTCATCGCCCCGCCAGACATAGACGCAATCCTCGTCGCCGGAGATCTGGCAATTCGCCGGGAGATCGAGTCGCTCCCAAAGCTTCTTCCCGGTCTGTGTGTCGATGGCAATGAGCTTGGCCTGCGAGCGATAGCAGATGTAGCCCGAGCGAACCACGCTTAGGCCGGTGAATGCTCGGCCGAAGGCGTCGATCAAACGCGATCCCTCGTGACGAATGCCGACTCGCGCCGGGATCGGTTCCTGATACCAGCCCGCCTCGCTGGGAAGCTCGGAAATATCGGGGGCAATGTCCACACGCAAGTCGGTGAGTTCCGCCCGCGGTTCGCCTCGTGCATTGAAGGGGAGTACTCCAAACACTTCAGAGCCGACGCGCAGAATCAACAGGCGTCCGATCGCATGCGCCTCGATTTGATCATAGTTGGCAAACCCTGAGCGAAGCACTTTCGGAGCACCCGCCAGCATCTTATCCCAAGTCCCGGAATAGCCTGCGTGGGCGAAGCGGACACTTCGACCGTTACGGTCGACCGAGACATCCAGTTGGTGAAGCAGACTGTCGGGGGACGATTGCACGCGTACCGACAGCTGATAGACATCTTGATGCCGCTCGGATTCCCGTTCGACGGTTGGTGTGCGATTCGGCCACAGATCGGGGGCCAGACTGAGGACATGACTGCGCGTTTCGGAGCGGTCCTGCTGCGAGGCCAAGGTCGCCCCCAATGTCCGCCCATTTGAGAGTGGCGTCCCAGGGTAGAGAGCGAGCAGGCGACGCTGGATCGCCTCGGCATCCTGGCGGCTGCCGGACCGCGATTGCAGTTTGGCGAACAACTCGTATCCCTTCGCCGATGTCTGTCGGTCTCGCGACCCCGCGATCGACAGGATCAGAGGATCGACCTTCTGAGGGGGCCGAGCGTAGAGAGCCTTCGTTTCATTCGAGAGGATGGCGTGTCGAGTCCATTCCAGGGGGAGCATTCGGTCGAGCAACCGCTGCACGGCGAACGGGTCGTCGTCTCGCTTGGCCGCTTCCAGTCGATCGTTCAAGAGTTGTTCGAGATCACTCGTGCTGGCTTTCGAACGTGATTCGTCGAGGATTCGTTGGATCGCTCCCAACAAGATGCGATCGGCTCGGACAGATCGCGTCGAAGTGTCGTCGGCTGTCCAGTAACCGACATATCGCAGTCCGATCGTCTCGGTCAACTGCAGCGCATCCAGATAGAGCGACATCGCTCGGGAAAGATCGCCAGATGCGCAGGCGGCATCGCCCATCGCGCGCAGGGCGATGAGTCGTTCCCCGTCGTCAGCGCACAGGCCGAGCAGTTCCGCTCCTAAACTCACTTCATCAAGCCGACTCTTTTCATACGATTCCTGCTTTGCGGCGGATCGCTGCCGGAGCATTGTCAAGATCGCATCGCGGCGGATAGGCTTGGCATCAATCGCGTCCATGTCACTCAGACGCTGACGCGCTGCGGCCGGCTTTCCGGCCTGAAGATCGAGACGAGCCAATTCCATCAGCGTCATCTCGGTCGGTTCGGCCTCCCATCTCGCCTGGGCGGCTTGACGAACCGCCTCGAGCAGTGGCAATCGATGCAGTTCGTCGTCAGTTTGAGCGATGTATCCGTCGTCGCAAGAAACGATGGACTTGTAGATTCTATCGGTCGCCGACAAGCCTCGAATCTGCGTTCCATTCGCCACATTGATAGCGGCAACGCCCCCGGCCCGCCGCGGTTGCAGCAGATAGCCTGCTGAGATCGCCCCGCGCCCCGAGATTTCCCCGGTTTCGGCTCGCCACAGCAAGCGACCGGTTTGTAGATCATGCCCGCGCACGGCCATCGACTCAACGATGATGGCGACATTCTCCAGGACACCAGCGAGATGCAGTCCCGCTCCGCGCGGTGCGTTCCAAAGCTCAACGCCCGTTCTGGCATGAATCGCGTGCAGACGTTCCGTGTCGGGAGACGTTAACAGGATGACGCCTGGGGTCTTGCCTTTGGCGGCGACTTGTTGGAGGCCGACTTCACGCCACTCGTTCCACCAGGCATCTGTCAGGACGGCCGTGGGAACGCCGGCACCGGCTCGAAGCGGCAGATCGTGCTGCAACAGAGGATATCGATAGGCCCATTCAATCGACCGCGTGACCGGATTGACGGCAACCAGCATTCCTGCCGCGGTCGGGCAGAGCAACAGCCCATCGCCCATGACCACGGGGCAGGCGATTCGGCGCCGCGCGGTATTGTCCGCCAGGTGAGGGGCCAGGACGCCCAGGCTGACTGACCAACGGAGGTGACCGGTTGCCTGGTCCATCGCCAGCAAGACAAGTTCGTCATCGCGGCGGGCGACGACAAACAGCAGGTTATCGACGAACAAGGGGACACCCAGAAACGTGATGCCGCCGAAAACGTCTGCCGGACCAGTGGGAGGTCCGCCCATCTGCCAGATCAACTGGCGAGTCCCGAGGTCATAGCCACACAGTTTATTCCAGCGCGTGTTGGTGGCTGGCGCATTGACGGGACGAGGGGGACTAGTTGCGGTTGAGAAATCGGTCATCGAACGATCAGGTTCTTGAACGATGACGACCAGGTTTCCCTGCGAAGCGATTGAAGCAAATACAGAATCGACCTCTGATCGACGGTACCAGGCCGAGGCATTCCCCGATCGAGCAGGACTGATCTCGGGGGGCCCCGAACGTTTGGCGAGCCACCCATATTCCTGATTCGGAACGGCCCAGATCTGCTCGCCGGTTTTGATGTCACAAGCGACCAATTCCTGCATCGACCGCGTCAGGACCATATTTCCGACAATAACTGGCCGAAGAACTGGAGATGAGATCACCCCCTGGTCTCGATAGAAACGTTGGATCAGCGAGCCTGCTTTCTGAAGCTCGGGAATCGTGGCCAGACTTTTAGTCCAAACCGGAGTCGGGGCTGGCAGGGGCGGATGCAATGTGGAGATCGTCAATGTGGCAGCAGGGAGCGTTCGTTGACGATCGCGCAGGCGACTTTGCATCCAATCGCTTGGGTTGACCTCTTTTCCGGCAATCATCGTGGTACCGACAGAACTCAATTTGAATTCGGCGATTAGCTGTTCGGCCGACTGCAGGTCGCCTGCCGACAGTAGCGTATCGAACAGTGCCAACACGGCGTTCGTTTGCTGTGTCTTTGTCGCCAGCGGGTGCCGCCGAACAGCCTGCCAGCCGACGGCAGCCAGCCTGTGACGCCCCGCATCGCGATCGTTGGCAGCCGAGAGACGAAGAGCCTCCAGTCCCAGCGAGGTCATGCGATAACGGTTCAAGAAGGCACTTACTGCTTCTGACGACGGAGTCTGCTTTGTCGTCTGCCACGAGTCTTGAGCGATGCGATCCAAGTCGGCCTCGAGTCGCTGACGAACATCGACGGGCAGCTTCGCAATCAGTTGGCCGGCTTGATCACGAACCGAAGTCAGCGTTGCGTTGGCGGGGCTCGCGAGAAACGAGTCATCCTCCATCGCGATAATCCGGTGCAAGAGCACGACGACTTGCCCGAATTCCTCTTCCGCTAAGGACTTTCGAGCTGAATCGAGCCATTGTTCCTGCTGGCGATCTTGAGGCAGCAACAGTGGATTACCGAGATCCACGTTGTCTGCGGCTGGTTGCGACACGTTCGCAACCGGGGGTGCCGCGAGTGCCTGTGAAATTGACAGACATGCCCATGGGACGACCACGAACATTTGGATCAGCAACCGGCAATAAGCTGGAAGTCGCATCATGAGGCCTAAAATGGCAGCATCAAATGACCTGAGGATTCTCGCCTGAACGACGGCTGGCGGCAACGAAGATTTCCGGAAATCCTGTCTATCAAGGAGATTCGGACAATCTTTTGAAGTTAGGAGGGAAGCGGACCGAGGTGACTTTTCTGGAGTGAGCTAACCTGCTATTCTCATTCCCCTTCGCCCACTTGGGGCTTGATTTGTTTGAGCACGGAGATGATTTAGTCATGGCCAAGACCACTCGCAAAGTCAACAAGGCAAACCACGGGCGCCGTCCAGCTAGCTCGAAGGCCCGTAAGGCCAAGCGACGCAAGATGGGTGTCTGATTCAGGTTGCCGCGAGTCCCACGCATGCGGACTCGCCACTATGATTTGCTGAA